>JAYELV010000390.1:2093-10245 GCA_034717755.1 Pseudomonadota bacterium
AGGATCATGAAGAAGCGCTGAAAGCCCGCTTCGCGGTGCATGTAATTGACTGAGAAACGTATCGCAATCAGCAGCAGCAAAGCGAACAGGGTTCCAAAAACGAGCCCCAGTCCATCCAGCAGCAGACTGATGGAAAAGGTGAATTCCCCGCTGTGAAACCATTCGCCATAGCGCAGGTAGCCGGGAATGCCGTCAATCATGGCGTGAATACCCAGCGCCAGCATCAACACAAAGGAGGCTGCGATGGCGCCGACGGCGAGCAGATATGTCTGCCGCTCTCCTGACTCGCCGCGGTTGACTCCCAGCACAAAACCAATCCCTATGCACGCCGCTGCCAGCAGCGGTAACAGTGGAACCAGCCACGCGATTTGATTAAGCATGCAGCCTCTCCTGTTTGAGCAAAACCGGCTGCAGCGGCTGCATATGCCCCGCGTACCAGTCCGATGACTGCTGCACTGAATGCAGTGGCTTTACTTCACCATCCCAGGGAATAAAACCCTGTTGTGGATCAAACAGCGAGATTTCACCCGTGTCGGGATCAATCGCAGAGACCAGCAGCCAGCCATTGCCGATCAGCTGCTGCAGCGGCGGCTGTCGTTGATAGATTTTTGTCAGGGTTTCAACACTCGCTTCCACCATCACGTGCAGACGCATCGCCTCGTGAATCTCGATCATCTGTCGCGGCAGGCCGGTGCGCAGATCCGAGTTAGCACCCTCCATGACGCCGAAAAAGCCGGTCACATTGTGCATCACCTTGGTGCCGCAGCCGAAATAGTCATTATTCACTGTTGAGAAGTAGTACTCGAGATTAATGCCGGCGCCCACCGGGCCGTTCGACAGCAGCAACTGTTCGATGATGGCGCCATCCGCATCTGTGGTCGGATCATAGGAGATCAGGAATGTGCGCCGGTCCAGGAACAGCCCCCGGCTGACCGAGCGGCGGCCGATCACTGCCGAGGCGTTGGTCGCATGCCCCAGTTCCGGACGCGCCTGGCTGAAATCAAACGAGCGCCCGGCAATATGCGAGACCGCCCGGGCGAGGGTCGGTTTTGTTGGCGCTGAGGCAAATTTACGACAGCGTTCATGCGCCGAGAGTTCCGCCGCCTGCGCCACTTCGCTGCGCAGCTGCTCAAACTGCTGATGAAACTGCAGCGGCATCATATCCACATCAAACCACTCGATCTCTTCACTGCCGGTATTATGATAGGCGCCGACAAACCACGCATCTTTTGGAATATTAATCTCCTGCTCCAGCAGCAATTCGCGGATCCGTGGACGGTTGGCCATCTGCGCAAAAGCGCGGGCATTAGGGCCGCTGTGGTTGCCGCTGCATGCGCCGCAGTTATAGGCGGATGCATGCGGGTTATTCTCACTGCTCGAGCCATGCCCAAACAGCACCACCAATGGCGAAAATCCCTGTGCAAGGCCGATGGTGCGCAAAAACTGCGCCACATTCTGCGCCTGCTCCCGGTCAGAAAAACCATGCCGGTTGCTCTCGACCGTGCCCTCCGGGGATGACTCATCTGCGGTCAGCGCCAGAGTAGTCGGCACTTCAAGATCGATCTCCTTCCGCATGGATGCCGAAAAACGGCCAAACTGCAACGGCGCAGCGATCTTGCCCACCAGCGTCACCAATGCAGCCGGCGCAGAGACAATGATCGCTAGCGTGGAGGAGAGCAGGTTTCTGCGCACCTCCTGGCCGAGCAGATTCTTCACCAGTATGCGTTTGCGATGACGCTCCCTGTGCTGTTGATAGAGTTCAGCGGCATTTTCCCGGGGTATCTCATCCAGCTCATGCGACGGCGTTCTGACAACCGGACAGAGAGGCGTCACCTTGTCGTCATCCAGCCCTTTCCAGTTGATCACGGTATTGTAGAACGCGGCCGCTCCGAGCGTCTCCAGCTCGGAATTCAGCGCCTCGAGGTGCCGCCGGATGCCCTCCTCCCGATCATCCATACAAAAGATCAGCTGTCCCTGAGGCCGCTGCTTGCGATTTTCCCAGCGGCCACGGCGGTGATTGTTGCTGACGGCATTGAGAAACTGGTCGCGGTAGTTGATCTCATAGGCCTGCAGCCATATAAAGCCCGATTTCTGCTCGTCGAGCCGCTGCAGACAATCAAAGATCATGGCTATCTGCGCTTCATCCAGAAGTTGAATACTCCCGGCATCCATTCCCAGGCATTGCGCCAGGCGAAACAGCTGCCAGCCCTGGCGATACGGAGTATGGCATCCGGGACGATCATAGGAGGGGCTCTGCTGCCAGTTCCAGATCATATCGGCGACGATGGTCCATGGCGCGTAATCTTCTTCGCGTATCAAATCCTGCGCGGCAAGACGCTGTGAACGATTGCTGAGAAACTCGGGAAGACGCTTGTTGAACAGCGTGTAGCGCACAAAAAATTCAGAACGGTGGTGCTGGAAATACCAGCGGATCGTCGGCAGAGTCGCCTCGATGCGCCATTTACGCCGCGTCAGGCGCTGCGCATAGAGACGCTCCAGCACCAGGCGCACCGCCAGATAGTCGAGCATATCGACTGCAGCAGCCTGATCCTCATAGCCGGGATGCAGATGCCGCCAGAGGAACATTCCCGACCACCCGGGAAGCTCCAGCGCCACTCTCTGCAGATAGTCTTCCCATGCATCCTGCGCCAGACCAAGCTGTTCCAACTCAACGATGATAGCCTCAAAAGGATCATCCGGAACCAGCAGCAGCTGATCCTGCCAGTCAGGCATTTGCGTATCATACTGAACCAGATCTTCCATGACACTTTCTCGCCAGGCATGGAAGAAGCCACCGCTATTGTCTCCATTGCGCCAGGCAGCGACCCCCTGATCCAGCCACGAGGCCAGGTGCCGCAGCAGCGCCGGGAGATAATCATCCATCACATCATGCCCCGTCAGCTTCTTCAACAGGCCGCGCAGGGTGATCTCATCACCAACCTGGCTCCACAGCTGCGCCTGTAGATGATCTGACTCCTTATGAACCAGGCGATGCAGCAGCAGGTGATCGACTGACTCCACCTGCTCCGACTCGGCAAGTGTGGCCAACAACTCCTCAGCATACTCCGCCGACATGTCGGCAAGCTCTTCCGGATGCAGGAATTGCGGATCGATCTTCAGCACCTGCATGCAGGCTTGCCACAGGCTGGCTATTGCTTCGGCTTCGCTGCCGCCGCTAGCTGACAGCAGGCGCTCGCGGCTGGGCTGCAATATATCCGGCTGAAAGCTCTTTAGCGCATACTGCTCCTCGATCTGCCAGTTTAGCTGACAGGCGGTGACGCTGTTCAATGGATGCAGCATCGCCTGCAGGTAGATATCACCACGTGTGAGGTTCTGAGTGATCTGCTGCTGCGCTTCGAGTTCGGGGTCGGCATCGAGCACGGCCCTAAGATCCTTCTCCAGGATGCGGCCCTGCTGATAATATTCCCGGTACTTTTGCGCCGGTTCATAGCCGTAGGCGCCGGTGAGTTCATGTACGGTTTGCAAAGCATCGGGAAAGGTCAGATGCTCAAAACCATGCAGGGTATTGTGGTGCACAAAATCCTTGATCGGCGCCTGGGCCGGCAGCACGTGTTCGAAGTGCTCGATCAGATGCTTCAGTCTGGCTCGAATATCCGGAATGTCGTCTCTATTATTCATGACGAGGAAAGTTTTAGGTTTTAGGTTTTAGGTTTTAGGTTTTAGGTTTCCCGTTGCCACGCTTCCGCGTGGAAACGGGAGGAATATTGGGCATCTTTCATCATGCTTTGAAAGTAGTTTACATTTCTCCTTGTCATCCCGAGGGAAGAGAGGTACGAACGACGAGGGATCTTGCTGCACAGAGCATTAAGATCTCTCCTTCGTCGAGATGACAAACTGTAAACTGGTTATGAAGGATGCGGAATATTGCATATTTAATGATTGCTTAAAAAACAGCATTGAATTGTGCAATTGCTGCAGTAGAAAGCTCCAGCATCGGCCCCGGCATCACGCCCAGCGCAATCACTCCGGCAACCAGCAGGGTGGCGGCGATGGTCTCGATCAGCCGTAAGTCCTCGACATCGCGCATATTATCACGCCTCGGTCCGGTCAACAGGCGGCCGATGGTGCGCGTAGCATAGACCGCACTGATGAGCACGCCCAGGGTCAATATAATCACCAGCCAGCCCCACTCCTGAAAACCGGCGATCAGCACATGCATCTCGGCAACGAAGCCAAAGGTGCCGGGGAAGCCGATAGCCGCAATGAACGCCAGCGTCAGAAAAAAAGCAAATCTGGGTGTGACCCGGATCAGCGAGCTGTAATCCGCCAGATCGCGCGTATGGGTGCGTTCATAGAGCAATCCGATGAGCAGGAATGTTGCGCCCGCAACCAGGCCATGCGCCACCATCTGTGCAATGGCGCCACTCATGCCGATTTCGCTCAGCGTTGCGATGCCAAGCAGCACCACTCCCATGTGGCTCACCGATGAGTAGGCGACCATCTTCTTTAAATCGCGCTGCTTCCATGCCAGCAAACCCCCATAGATAATGCTCATCATCGCCAGTGCAAGCAGCAGGTCTTGCAGCGCATTCACCGCATCCGGTAACATTGCAGCAGCGCGAATAATGCCGTAGGCGCCCATTTTCAGCAGGATTCCAGAAAGTAGAATACTGATCGGCGCCGGAGCTTCCACGTGCGCCAGCGGCAGCCAGCCGTGCAGCGGAAACACCGGCATCTTGACGCCAAAGCCAATCAGCAGGCCAAGAAAAATCATCACCTGCTGTGCTTCAGTAAGGCCGCTCTCCACCTTCATCATCTCCGCCATGGCGAATGAGTGATGTGGCGTTGCATCGAAAAGCACCAGCAGGCTGATCAACATGAAGACCGAACCGCCCATGGTGTAGAGAACAAAATTGAGCGATGCCATCTGCCGGTTTTTGCCGCCCCAACGGTCGATGAGAAAAAACAGCGGGATCAGCGTCATCTCCCAGAAGACGTAGAATATCGCCCAGTCCTGTGCCATGAAGACGCCCATCATGGCTGTTTCCAGTACCAGGATCAGCAGATAGTAACCTTTCACCCGCTGCTTGATGCCGCCGGAAGCCATGATGGCCACCAGGCACAGCAGCGCCGCAAGCAGCACCATCGGCAAAGAGATGCCATCGACACCGACAGCATAGGATGTCCCCAGGCGAGGATTCCAGATGAACTGTTCATAGAGTTGTACTGCCGGATCCGTAACATCAAAGAGAGTCAGCAGCGACAACGCCAGCGCCATGGTCGCAATCGCAGTGAGCAGGGCTATAAAACGGATCAGCTGTGCGCGACTACCTGGAACGAGAGCAATTAAGATGGCTCCGCTGAGAGGCAGTAACAGCAGTAGTGTAAGGATATGTTCCATCAAAAAAAGTTGGCAGTTTGCAGTAGGCAGTTTGCAGTAAAAACATGGAACAGAAAGCGTCTCTTTTGCTGACGGCTGTCAACTGAAGACTGCAAACTCTTTAAGGATCTATTATGCCGTAAATATGGCAAAATATCTGCAAATTCAGAATATAAGATATGCATATTGATATTTGATAATTCAGTAGCTTCTCAATAGTCCCGTACATTAGTTGAGTTTGCTCAGGGTTAGGACCAGCCTTTCAGGGACGCGTGAATACATCCCTGTAAGCTCTGATAAAACATCCCTGTTTTATACAGCCCTGAAAAGCAAATCCTAACCCTGCTTCCCTGCACGGAGTTATTAAGAAATTACAAAATTCACGATGAACACAGCTATTCATTTTCTCTTATTCCGTGTTTATCTGTGTGCATCTGTGGTTCAAAACAGCTTCAAAAATAGTAAGAAACGCAACTTCATCGAAAGTTAAGGCAGAAGTTGTATTCTCAGGCATCATACATTTTGATACTATGGCACGTTGTGTTACCACTACGACATTAATACGCGCATGCGAACATCACAATTTCCACTGCACACCCTCAAAGAGACGCCGTCTGACGCCGAGATCGCCAGCCACCAGCTGATGCTGCGCGCAGGCATGATCCGCAAACTCGCAGCAGGCCTCTACATCTGGCTGCCCCTGGGTCTGCGCGTGCTGCGCAAGGTGGAGAAAATCGTGCGTGAAGAGATGAATCGCGCCGGGGGTCTGGAACTACAGATGCCGGCTGTGCAGCCTGCCGAATTGTGGCGGGAGTCCGGACGCTGGGAAGAGTATGGCCCGGAACTGCTGCGTTTTCGCGACCGCCACAATCGTGAGTTCTGTTTTGGCCCCACGCACGAGGAGATCATTACCGATCTGGCGCGCAACGAGTTGCAGAGCTATCGCCAGCTGCCTGTCAACTTCTACCAGATTCAAAATAAATTCCGTGACGAAATCCGCCCGCGTTTCGGTGTCATGCGCGCACGCGAATTTCTCATGAAAGATGCCTACTCCTTCCACCTCGGAGAGGAGTCACTGCAGCAGACTTACGATGTAATGTTTGCCACCTACAATCGCATCTTCAGTCGCTGCGGCCTTGAGTTCCGCCCGGTAGAGGCGGATACCGGCTCCATCGGCGGGAATGCCTCGCATGAATTCCATGTACTCGCTGACTCGGGTGAAGACGCTATCGCCTTCTCTACCGGCAGCGATTATGCCGCCAATGTCGAAAAAGCAGAGGCTGTTGCTGAAAGCGATGAACGCCCTGCCCCCGCCGAGGAGCTGCGCATCGTTGATACACCGGATGCAAAAACCATCAACGAGTTGGTGACACAATTTGACCAGAGCATCGAAAAAACCATAAAAACCCTGATCGTCGTGGCTGCGGATGACAGCGATGCTGATTTTGTCGCTCTGCTGCTGCGCGGCGACCATGAGCTCAACGAAATCAAGGCGGAGAAGCTGCCCCGGGTTGCGGCGCCGCTGTGCTTTGCGAGCGATGAAGAGATCCGCGATGCCATTGGCGCAGGCCCGGGATCCCTCGGACCGCTGAATCTGCAAATTCCCTGCATCGCGGACCGCAGCGCTGCAGTCATCGCTGACTTCAGCGCCGGCGCCAATGAAGAGGGTAAACACTACTTCGGCATCAACTGGGAACGTGACCTGGCGCTGCCCGAGATCGCCGATATACGCAATGTGGTGGAAGGCGACGCCAGCCCTGACGGCAAAGGCACACTCACCATTGCCCGTGGTATCGAGGTTGGGCATATTTTTCAACTCGGTGAAAAATATGCAAAGGCCCTCAAAGCCGAGGTGCTGGATGAAAACGGTCGCGGCGCCACCATGACAATGGGTTGTTACGGCATCGGCGTGTCACGTGTGGTCGCCGCAGCCATCGAGCAGCACCATGATGACAAGGGGATTATCTGGCCGGCATCGATCGCCCCCTTCCATGTCGCCCTGCTGCCTATGCGCATGGACAAATCCGACAGGGTCAGGGAGAGTGTCGAGTTGATTTACCGGCAGCTCGACAACGCAGGCATCGAGGTGCTGCTCGATGACCGCAATACCAGGGCCGGCATCATGTTTGCCGACATGGAGCTGATCGGAATCCCGCATCGTATCGTCATTGGCGAACGCTCTCTGGATGAAGGAGTGGTTGAATACCGGGCGCGTACAGATAGTGAAAACAGCATGATCCCCGTCGACGAGATCGTCGATTTTCTTACTCAAAAACTGCAGGAAAAAATCTGAATGAATAATCAATCCAGCTTCAATAAAGAAGAACTCCTGCAATGCGGACAGGGCGAACTGTTTGGTGCGGGGAACGCGCAGCTGCCCATCGACAATATGCTGATGCTCGATCGTATCAACCTCATCAGCAATGAAGGCGGAAGTTTCGGCAAAGGTGAAATTGTCGCCGAGCTGGACATCAATCCGGAGCTGTGGTTTTTTGCGTGTCACTTTCCCGGTGATCCGGTCATGCCCGGCTGTCTCGGCCTGGATGCCATGTGGCAGCTGCTGGGCTTCTTTCTCGGCTGGAGCGGCCATCCCGGACACGGGCGCGCCCTCGGTGTCGGGGATGTCAAATTCAAGGGGCAGATCCTGCCCACTGCAAAGCGCGTAACCTACCACATCGATATCAGGCGCGTACTGGCGCAAAAACTGGTGCTTGGCATCGCTGATGGACGCATCGAAGTGGATGGCCGTGAGATCTATCTCGCAAAAAACCTGCGCGTCGGCCTGTTCGAATCGACGGAGAATTTTTAAAA
>JAYELV010000390.1:10345-13673 GCA_034717755.1 Pseudomonadota bacterium
CTCCTTCTCCGGCTCCTCCTTTTTTGCATTTTTATTCTCCGGCGCCAGATCCTCATCCATGAGTATGCGATGCGCCTCGCCCTCCATGTCGTCAAACTGGCCATTGCGGGCCGCCCAGAAGAGCAGGCCAACGGCACCCAGACCCAGGATTATCATGAAGGGGATCAAACCGTAGATAACTTCCATTCTTTCATTCTCTTTCAATAATTTCGAAACAGTGTGCGGATCCGAGCCGCGTTCCCAATCACCAGCAGCGAGCTGATGGGCATGGAGATTGCTGCAATCAGAGGAGTCACCAAAGCTGCGACTGCCAGCGGCACCATAATAATATTATAGGCGATCGAGATACCAATGTTCTGGCGAATCGTACGCAGGGTGCGGCGCGACAATGCAGATGCCAGTGCCACCTTCTCCAGTTCGTTGCTCATGAGAACAATATCGGCACTGGCAATGGAGACATCGGTGCCGGAGCCCAGTGCAATGCCAACATCGGCACGCACCAGCGCAGGGGCATCATTGACGCCGTCACCGACCATCGCCACGAGCTCGCCAGCCGACTGCAGCTGTGCAATCACCCGGTCTTTCTGTTCGGGCAGCACCTCCGCGATGACATCCATGCCTCCGCCGAGCCGCTGCGCTATCGCCTCCGCCGTCTTCTGCCTGTCGCCACTGAGCAGCGTTACCCGGATACCATCATGTTTCAGGCGTGTAATCAGCGCCTGCGCATCCTCGCGCAACGGATCCTCGACAGCGATCAGCGCGACTTCACGTCCATCGACAGCAATGCGCAGTGAGCTGGCGCCCCGGCTATCGAATTGTGCCGCAATATCCTGCAGGAGCGGTGCCGATTCAACGCCGTTGCGCATCATCCAGGCTTCGGTTCCAGCATAGATCTGCTGACCTGAGACGACACCGCCAACGCCAAGACCAGGCCGATTGACGAAACTCCCCTGTTCGAGTTCGAGGCGAAGGCTGCCAGCCGCTTTCAGGATCGCCAGCGCCAGCGGATGCTCTGAATAACGCTCGACTGCAGCCACCCGTGACAATAGCTGTTTGATCCCTTCCGGCATCTCCTCGCCAGCGCGCCACTCGCTATTGAGAGTGTGGATCGCCGTGACACTCATCGTGCCTTTGGTGAGTGTGCCGGTCTTGTCAAAAACAATATGATCAATGGCGGAAAAACGCTCCAGCACCTCGCCATTGCGCACCAGAATGCCGTGACGCGCCCCCTGGCCTGATGCAACGGCAATGGCCATTGGCGTCGCCAGGCCAAAGGCGCAGGGACAGGTGATAATCAACACAGCGGTCGCAGCCATCAGCGCCTTGTCGAAATCCGTTTGCAGCCACAGGAAGAAAGTGGCGGTGGCGACACCCAGGGTGGCAGCAACAAACCATGGCACAATCCGGTCTGCAATACACTGAATAGGCGCCTTGCTAGCCTGCGCCTCCTCGACCAGGCGGATAATACGACCCAGCGCGGTATCCCTGAGCAGACTCTCGACACGCACATGCAGCACGCCCTGGATATTGATGGTTCCGGCGGAGAGTCGATCACCCGCACGCTTGCCAAGAGGCTTTGACTCTCCGCTGAGCATTGCCTCGTCAACGCTGCTGCTGCCCTGTATGACCACGCCGTCAACAGGAATACGTTCTCCCGGTTTGATCAGCACCTCATCATCGATATTGACCGTGCGTATCGGCACGATGTGCTCCTCTGCATCCCGAATCACCGTGGCGACTCTTGGCTGCAAATCCAGCAGACGCTGCGTGGAAGCAACCGCCTGGCGCTTGGATATCGCCTCGAGATAGCGTCCTACAAGGATAACGAACAGGAAGTTGACCACGGTGTCGTAGTAGACCTCTCCGGCGGGATCACCTGAGAGTGTCACATAGAGCGAGTAAAGGTAGGTAATAGCTGCGCCTATGGCTATCGGCAGATCCATACCAAGATGGAGATGCCGCAGGCCGCTCCATGCGCCTTTGAAAAATGGCCAACCGGAATAGAGCAGCGTCGGCGTGGCCAGTGCAAAGCCAACCCAGTGGAACATGGTGCGGAACTCCCCCTTGTCCGCGCCGGAGTAGAGCGCTATGGAGATCCACATCAGATTCATCATGGCAAAGCCGGCAAAGGCCATGCGGTAAAGCAGCTGACGATTACTCCTGTTGAGACTCCCTTCGGCGGTTTCAGGATCGTAGGGCACGGCTGCATAGCCGATCTCTCCCAGACGCTGCAAGATCTGCGACAGTTTGATGACGCTGTTGTCCCACTTGAGATGCAGCCGCCGCGCAGTCAAATTCGCACGCGCCTCGACGACGCCGGGCATAGTATGCAGGCTATGCTCGATCAGCCAGATGCAGGCGGCACAGTGAATGCCCTCGACCAGCAGGTGAATATCACGCTGCTCTCCAAGAGAGTCCACAAACTCAGCCTGCACTTCATCAATATCGTAGAGGGCGAGATCTTTGGGAGGCTCGGGAGGCGGCGCCAGTTGCGTGTCATCGGGAGTGCGTGTGTAGAATCCGTCAAGTCCGGCAGCATAGATGGTTTCGCACACCGCCCTGCAGCCATGACAGCAGAAGTGGCGTTCGCCACCATCGATCTCAGCCGTTACCTGTACTTCAGCGGGGATAGGCAGTGAACAGTGGAAACATTGGTCGGACTCGCTACGCACTACTCTTCCAGCAATTCTAAATGTAGAAAGATACTCACCACGAAGCACACGAAGATCACGAAGGTATTATTGTAAACAGTTGATTCTTCGTGGTCTTCGTGTGCTTCGTGGTAAAAGTCTTTTAAAAGATCGACATTTTATAGGTGCTTTGAGAATTGCTACTACTCTTCGACAAATATGACTTGCGCCGTATTGTGTTCAATCTTATCGACACCCGTGGTCGCCGTGACATAGATATCCCACACACCCTTGAGTGGAAAACTGATCTCCGCCTGGTAATGCCCGGTGTCAACCTTTGTCATTGCAACTGAAAAGTCCTGTTTTATATCAGAGTTCCGATATGCGTAAAAGGTAACGCTATGAGGTTCGACCGACTCTCCCTGCTGATCGCTAACTTTGTAATCCAGTTTCACCGGCTTGTTGTAAGCGGGGATTTTCAGGTCGCCCATGTATTTCTTCGCGCCTGTAAACTCCACCTGCGTGTTCCACTTCGGCTTCTCCGCATCGCGTTTGCGAATATTGTCATGCAGATACTTGCCGCGCTCATAGGCATCATCCACCACCAGACCTGGAGGCGTTTTCACTGCAAGAGTGACAAAGGTGATGTTGATTGCCAGCACCGACAGCAGCAAAGCCATCCAGCCGATGACCCAGGG
>JAYELV010000390.1:13773-15038 GCA_034717755.1 Pseudomonadota bacterium
GGCCCGATAAAGACACTCTCACGATCACTGGAGAATTGCTCATCGCCTGAACCCGTCGTCTCGATACGGAACACAATGGGCATGGTCTCATCAGTCAGGTTCTCTCGAGGCACACGTACGAAAACCGTATGCGGAGTGATATTTCCAAGGCGCGCTTCGACAGGTTTATCAACGCCTATGATCTTCAGCCCCTGTGGGCCGGTCGCAGAGATCTTAACGGCAACATCCTTATCTATCTTGTTGAGGATCTTGAGCATATATTTATTCTGAATGGAGCCGTCGCTCTGCAGTACAAACAATGGCTGACGGTCATGCAGTACTTTCAGCTCGATGGCGTCGATGGTGCTCAGGCCATACGCAATGCCAAGCAGCGCCAGCGACATGATGGCGCCGTAGATCCATACTCGCGGACGCTTGAACAGCGGACGCGCCTCCTTGCCTTCGATCTCGTCGAGAGATTCATAGCGAATCAGGCCGGTCGGACGATTGATCTTTTTCATCACCGTATCACAGGCATCAATGCACAGGGCGCAGTTGATACAGCCCTCCTGAGAACCATGGCGAATATCCACACCCGTCGGACACACAGCGATGCACTGCAGGCAGTCGACACAGTCGCCTGTGGTGCGATCCTCTTCAGACTGACCTTTTTTTATCCTGCCGCGCGGCTCGCCGCGATGAAAATCATAGGTAACCACAGCCGAGGTCGTATCGATCATGACAGCCTGGATACGCGCATAGGGGCACAGCCAGAAACAGGTCTGTTCACGCAAAAATCCGGCCAGCACATAGGTGCCAACGGTAAACATCGCGATGGTGATCACTGCCGTCGATCCAACCTGGAAGCTGAAGATATCCTTCCACAGCTGGATGCCATCATAAAACCAGGCAACGAAACTGACGCCAGTGAGAAAACCGATAATCAGCCACAAGGCATGTTTGATGAATTTGACGCGGAACTTGGCAAAGCTCATTTTTGCCTTGTCAAACTTGCGGCGCTTTGCAGGAGTTCCCTCCAGCTTCCCCTCGATCCATGTGAAGACGTCGGTCCAGATGGTCTGAAAACAGAAGAAACCGCAATAGACCCTACCGAAGAGCGCCGTGGATGCAGCCAGCAGCAGCGCAAAAAAGAGCAGCAGCAGCGACAGCATCCAGAAATCCTGGGGAAGGATGGTGAAATTAAATATATGGAACTGGCGGTTGCCAATATCAAAAAAAACTGCCTGACGGTCGCCCCAGCGAACGAAATAGCCGAGAAAAAAGAG
>JAYELV010000390.1:15138-22546 GCA_034717755.1 Pseudomonadota bacterium
GCAGCGACAGCATCCAGAAATCCTGGGGAAGGATGGTGAAATTAAATATATGGAACTGGCGGTTGCCAATATCAAAAAAAACTGCCTGACGGTCGCCCCAGCGAACGAAATAGCCGAGAAAAAAGAGTAACCAGGTCGAAGCGGTCAGCCACTTGATTTTGCGCCAGAAGCCACTGACGCGCTTGGCGTGAATCGTCTCACCACCGGTATTAAGCTCCCACTGCTCATAATCATCATAGAGATCATCAAGAGCCTTGTCAGTGCTGCCAGAGTCAGTATTCCTGCTCATCATCTCTCACCGTCAAAAAAAGTATCGCTGTGCTTTCGTATAGCAATCGCTTTAATTATCACCCGTTCAGAAGGGGTAATAAACTACAAAAAAAAGGGGAGATTAACATCTCCCCTTCGCATCATTATACCAATAGATCGTGCCTTATACCGGCTTTTGAAAAATATCAATCTATAGATTGCTGTTATCACTCCATAGACGCCGGATTTCCAGCCCGGAAAAAACATCGGTCAATCTTTCTTGTGCGCCTCTTCGTCCTTCTTCATCAAAGTACCAATCTTTTTTATCAGATAGACAAAAATAACGATACAGACGATGACGGCGGCAATCGAACCTAATGCAACCGGATCATTCAGACCAGTGTTCATAGTAACTCTCCTCTCTCAATACCACTCCCCGGAGGAACTCCGGAGAGTCCAGGTGATACTCTTTTACTGACCGCCGCCCAATTGGTAGACATAGACAGCAAGCTTCTTGATGTCATCTTTCGAGAGACGTTCGCCAAATGCAGGCATGATTGCTTCGCGAGTCTTGGGGTCGCCGGCAAAATTGACGCCATGCATGATTGTATGCCTGACACTCTCCTCCTGGTCTTGTGCCGGAAAACGCCAGATCTTGTCCGTCAGGTCTGCAGCTCCAAGTACTTGAAGCCCCTTGCCGTCGGCGCCATGACAGGCGATGCAGCCTTTCGCCGCATACAGAGGCTCTTCAGTCGGCTTGCCATCCATGATGGATTTCACCAGCGCTTCCGTCTCCTCGGGCTTGAGGATATTGGCATGCGCCGTCATGGTCGCCTTGCGGCCATTGGCAATGGTCTGCTCAATGGTTTCAACAGCACCACCATAGAGCCAGTCATCATCGACCAGCACCGGGTACTCGGGACCACCCTGACCACCGCCACCATGACAGGCGGCGCAGAAATCACCAAACAGCACCTTCGCAGAAGCCAGGGTATAAGTAGTCAGGCCGTCATCTTCGAGAATCTGCTTGGCAGTCAGATCCTTGATCTTCGCCTCATAAGGCGCCCGCACTTCATTGACTTCATCCAGACCGCGCTGGTACTCGCCAATCTGCGTCCAGTCGAGAACGCCTTTGGTGGGTTCATCGCCAATCGGCAGGAAGGGATAGAGCACGCCATAGCCGATAAAGAAGGCGATCGACGCCCAGAATGAGATCATCCACCAGCCTGGAGGCGGGTTGTCGAGCTCGCGTATATTATCGTCCCAGATGTGTCCGGTATTGTTTTCACCCGGAAATGGATTGTTCTCCGCCATTGTATTCTCCGCTATTTGATTCAATCTTCGTCCATCGGGATAAAGCGCTGTTTTTCAAGCTTGTCCCGATTTTTTGGACGCAGGACGTAGAAATAAAGAGCAACCATCAGCAGGAAGACAACGACTGTAAGGATCATTCCGACCCAGTCAGACGCAGTCATCGCCTCCCAATCTGTATAGAAGTACTCTTTCAATTTACTCACGGTAAACCTTGCTGTCGTCCAGTTTGGCCATGGTGCCCAATACCTGAAGATAGGCAACCAGTGCATCCTCTTCGTTCTTGCCTTCCATCTCCGCAGGACCCTCGGCAATATCAGCGTCGGTATAAGGCACGCCCATCAACTGCATCGCACCCATGCGCGCTGCAATATCCATATCCAGCGGAGTCTCCACCAGCCAGGGATAGTTGGGCATGACGGATTCCGGCACCACCGAACGCGGCGCACGCAGATGCTTGCGATGCCAGCTGTCGGAATACTTGCCGCCAAGACGGGCCATATCCGGACCGGTGCGCTTCGAACCCCACTGAAAGGGGTGGTCATACATTGACTCGGAAGCCAGGGAGTAGTGACCATAACGCTCTTTTTCGTCACGGAACGGGCGAATCATCTGCGAGTGACACAGATAGCAGCCTTCACGCTGATAGATATCACGACCCGCCAGTTCGAGCGCCCTGTAGGGACGTACGCCGTCACCAGCTTTATGATCCTTGAGCGTCTGGCCATCCTGCCGTTGCCACACAATCTCAGGATGTTTGTTGTGCTCGAAGGTGCTATCCATAAAGAATAGAGGAACGATCTCTACGATGCCGCCAACGGAAAGAACCAGCATCAAACCGATCACCAGCGCCCACGCATTGACCTCGAATCTCTCCTGGAGACCCTTGGGTTTTACTTTGTTTGTCATTGTCTGATCCTCTCTCAAGCAGTAACAGTGGCAGTACGCGCTTTTTGCACGCTGCCTTCTGAAGCAGATTTACGCACTGTCATCAAGACGTTGAAAACCATCAGCAGTACGCCGACCACGAAGATCATGCCACCGATTGCACGCATTGCGTAGTAGGGATGCATCGCTTCGACAGACTCGGCAAAAGTATATGCCAGAGTACCGTACTCATCGTAGGCGCGCCACATCAAGCCCTGCATGATGCCGGAAACCCACATGGCAACGACGTAGATAACAGTACCGATGGTAGCCGTCCAGAAGTGCGCATTGATGAGTTTGGTAGACCACATCTCGACGTGGAAGGTGTGCTTCATCATGTGATAGAGCGCACCGATGCCCACCATGGCAACCCAGCCAAGAGCGCCGGAGTGTACGTGGCCGACAGTCCAGTCAGTGTAGTGCGACAAGGCATTAACTGTCTTGATCGACATGATCGGGCCTTCGAATGTCGACATCGCATAGAAGGCGAGTGACATGATCAAAAAGCGCAACACATAGTCGGTGCGCAGCTTGTCCCATGCGCCCGAGAGCGTCATCATGCCGTTGACAGCGCCACCCCATGAAGGGATGATCATGGCGATAGAGACTGCGGCGCCCAGGGAACCGGTCCAGTCAGGCAATGCAGTGTACTGCAGGTGGTGAGC
Organism: Pseudomonadota bacterium; assembly: GCA_034717755.1. Lineage (GTDB taxonomy): Bacteria > Pseudomonadota > Gammaproteobacteria > Chromatiales > Chromatiaceae > Sva-25. Next base: position 18,291 of record JAYELV010000390.1, read on the forward strand.
ACCCAGCCACACATAGCCGAACATCAGCGCCCAGAAGTGGATCACCGAGAGGCGGTAGGAGTAGACGGGACGACCTGCCTGCTTGGGCACGAAGTAGTACATGATGCCGAGGAAGCCAGCAGTAAGATAGAAACCAACCGCGTTATGTCCCCACCACCACTGGATCATGGCGTCCTGAACCCCCGCAAACAGCGAGTAGGATTTCGTCAGACTAACAGGAACTGCAAGCGAGTTCACCACGTGCAGATAGGTGATCATCACCATCATGCCGAGGAAGAACCAGTTCGACACATAGATGTGTGAACTCTTGCGAATCACCATGGTCATGATGAAGTTGAACATGTAGACCAGCCACACGACGGCAATCGCCAGGTCGATGGGCCACTCCAGCTCCGCATACTCTTTTGACTGGTTGATCCCCAGAGGCAGCGTGATGACAGCCGCAACGATGATCAGGTTCCAGCCCCAGAAGACGAACCATGCCAGCTTGTCGCTCCACAGGCCCGTACCGCAGGTGCGCTGTACACTGTAGAAAGAGGCGGCCATGAGAATACATCCGCCGAAGGCGAAGATCACGGCATTGGTATGCAGAGGACGCAAACGCCCGAAGGTGATATAGGGGAGATCAAAATTCAAAAACGGCCAGGCCAGCTCAGAGGCGACATATGTGCCTGCGAGAGTGCCTACCAAAAGGTAGATCGCCGCCATGACGGTGAACCAGCGCACAATTTTAAGGTTGTACTTTTGCTCAGCTGAAGCGTCCATGGACCCTCCTGTTAGTTAAGGTATGGGATTGAAGTATTTTCTGAACTGTATATCTCCCGGACAAGGAGTTAACAGCAAGGGCGATTATACGCCCGTGGCTCCCTCATCCAAAAAAAACTTACAATTCGAGGAGACCCTTCTGTTAATACACCAAACTATTGATATAACTATGATTTTTATAAAAATAAAATAATATTAATGGGTGTAATAATAATTTAAATGACAAGATTTATAAAAATAACTTGATCTGAGTCAAGTCAATCCCAACAGGCAACAGGCCATTTCATGCAAACCTGTGGAAAATACTGTCATTGCGAGGGAGCCTAAGCGACCGCGGCAATCTCGCAGGTACAGGAAATGCGTCACTCCGTTCGCGATGACACAGCCATTACTCTTTTTCGCAACAACTTATTTATTACGCGGACTAATAAAGGGCATACTCAATTCGCTCTGCACATTGCACCAAAAAATGCGGGATCTATTTTATATAGAGTAATCACTGCGCAATCTTCTGATCATCGAGCGGCTTCATCAACTCCTCAAACTCCGATGGCCTGACATACTGAAACACCTCCTTGTCATCAGGATTCACGGCAATATCAAGCCCCTTGTGCGGGTAGAGCCAATGGACTATTTCTGACTTCTTCTCGCTGAACTTCTGCTGCGGCTCTCCAAAATGACGAATGAGAATCTCCTCATCGAGATCCGTTGCAGGCAGGTAAGTGATTCGTGAAATTGCTGCACCTGCAAGCAAATCCTGATCAGGCATCGTCATATCCACCTTTTTTGTACCGCTGCCAAGCTTGCTTATGCGCAGTCCACGCTCAAAAATCTCCGCCGCCTGCTGCTGCCCGACATCCAGAGACAGCACCATATCGGCGCGTAGCCCGCTGAGAAAAAGCCGCTGAAAATAGGCCTCGATGGCATACTCACCCTGTGGTGACAAAAACAGGTTCATCTTGCCCTGTTCCTGAAATTGTTCACGCGCATCGGCGAGGGTGCTCTCCCCGAGAGTCAAGCCGAAAACCCGGCTCTCTCCATGTACATCAACCTCGATCATCCACGGCAGCCTGGGATTCGGGTCTACCGTACGCCCACCAGGTGAGAGAATAGCGACAGCAATTGCCACCAGTGCAAACAACAGCAAACCAAATCCGATTTTTCGATCCATTTCACAAAACCTGCAATACCCTGACACAATTCAGGTGGTATTTTACACCTGATTCACTGTTTCAATCGGAGTATAGTATCCACGTTCTCCTCACGAGATTATAGAAATGGGAAATACACTCGGGTTCATCACCATCTTACAAGAGAAACCCTGGCTTGGAATGCTCATCGGCCTGTGCTTTATGGCAGTGATGTTTTTGTCCAAAAACCTGATCGTCTACCTCTATATGAAAAACCAGGAGAAAAAGAAGGCGCTGGAAGAGGCCGAAAAACAGCAACACAAATCATGAAATTCAACATTAGCAACTCAGAGAGCCGCAAGGCCAAAATCCCGCACGAAATTTTTCTCACCAACCTGGTCGCTAACCACATCCTGTGGTTCATCGCCTCGCTGGGAATGGTCAAGGACACCCCTCAATTACTGGCAATGGTGCCAATCTTCTCTTTCGCTTTCATATTTTATATTCTGTGGAGAGCGAAGAGATCTAAAACCACCGACAGCTGGTTTGTCATGTGCCACTGGCAGATCGCCGCAACACGTAACCATGTCTTCATCCTCATGCTGCTGTTTATGCTCTCGATCGCCCTCCTCGGCTGGCTCGGCATCACCTATCTTGACATGAAGGAAGTCGCGGCCTATGCCATTATTGGCGGCGTCGGAATTCTACCGGTGATGGTGACCGTGCTGGCGCTGATCATCATGGAGTCCGACATGCTGCACCAGGCAACTCTGCACAAGGTCCCCGATGGAGTCGTGAAGAAATTACGATCCCATGAGATGCCCGAGGTGATCGAGGAACCTGAATTTTTGTAGCTGTTCGACCGTGGATCCGGAAACTGGAGCAGACCATTTTCCCAATGGCAAAACTACAGCGTGCAGGTGCGCCACCAGATCGTGGTGTTCAACTACATGGGAACCCGGCATGCTCTCGCGCTGTTGGCCAACAAGGCATCCAACGAACATGTCTCACTGCTTGCAGCAGGCCTGTTCAACAAAATCATCAGGAAAGAGCATAGCTGACACTTATTACAAACAGGAATACGACTTCCACCATGATGCTGAAATCTTGTGATTAGTCATCGATTCAAACTTATTATCCTCGGTTCAATGATAGTCTTTGCAACCAAAGGTAATGCTGTATCACCACAACAATCAATATCCAAAGCCTATTTCGCTGGCGGATGTTTTTGGGGGGTCGAGTACTTCTTCGAAAAACAGGAGGGTGTCATCGATGTGATCTCGGGATATATGGGTGGAGAATCAGAAAACCCCACCTATGAAGAGATCAGCTATAGACATACCAACCATGTAGAACTCGTGGAAGTTCAATATGATCATAGCAAAGTTGATTACGAGACCCTGGCGCGGTTATTTTTTGAAATTCACGACCCCACCCAGATTGGGGGACAGGGGCCAGATATAGGAGATCAATACTCTTCTGTCATTTTTTATAGCAATGAATCGGAAAAAAAGACATCAGAAAAACTGATAAAGCTGTTGGAAGCCAAAGGATTGGAAATAGCGACGGAATTAAAAACCGTGATGCCATTCTGGAAGGCTGAAGAGCACCATCAGAATTACTACAGCAGCAACGGTGGAGTACCCTATTGTCATGGGTATGTAAAACGCTTCTAGGAATCTGTCCGAGAATATCATGTTTCTCAATTCGCTCTTCTTGCTTGTTTTACTGATCTCTTTTCAGGTAAATGCTGACTCCACAATAATATGGCCTAAGCCCGAAGAGAGTGAAATCCGGAATATGCTAACCGATGAGCAATATACCGTTACCCAGCATGAAGGAACAGAAATCCCGTTCCACAACGCCTACTGGGATAATAAAGAAGAGGGGATATATGTCGATATAGTCAGTGGTGAACCCCTGTTCAGCTCCCAGGATAAATACCAATCTGGAACCGGATGGCCAAGCTTTACACGCCCCTTGATGAGGAAAAATATTACTGTCAAAGCTGATTGGTCACCAGGATTCGAGCTCATAGAAGTGCGTTCATTCTATGCGGATTCACATTTAGGGCATGTTTTTAATGATGGTCCAAAACCTGCGGGCCTGAGATACTGTATTAATTCCGCCTCTTTACGATTTATCCCGAAAGACAAGCTTATTGAGTCTGGTTATGCTGATTTTGTAAATAACTTCAAGGATTAAATTGGTCCATGTGTAACATCTCATTAACCCCGTGCAGGAAAAACCTGTAGGCCGGATGAGCGGAAGCGAAATCCGGCAACCCAAAGCCGGATGACGGCGCTGGAAGATCCGTATTGAATCAAAGGTCGGTGAAAGCGCCTTATCCGGCCTACGATA
>JAYELV010000391.1:0-6660 GCA_034717755.1 Pseudomonadota bacterium
GGATGAGTCCACCCCGCCGGAGAGCCCCAGCAGCACCTTGTCACTGCCGACCAGGCTCCTGACCGAGGTGATAGCGACCTCGATGATGCTGTCGGCATTCCACAACGGCTCACAACCGCAAATCCCGAACAGGAAGCGCTCGATGATGCGCTGCCCCTGCCTGGTATGCGTCACTTCGGGATGAAACTGCAGCCCGTAATAGTGGCGCTGTTCATCCGCCATGCCGGCCAGCGGCGCATCATCGGTGGTGCAGATTGCCTTGAAGTTGTCAGGCAGGCTGACGACACGATCACCGTGACTCATCCACACATCGAGCATTCCATAGCCCTCGTCCGTGACATGGTCCTCAATATTTTTTAATAGTGACGAGTGATTGCGCGCCCGCACTTGTGCGTAGCCATACTCATGCACATCCGAGCTCTCGACCTCACCCCCCAACTGCGCCGCCATGGTCTGCATGCCGTAGCAGATACCCAGTACAGGAACACCCAGCTCAAACACCTTTTGCGGGGCGCAGGGCGCATCATCGCCTGTCACCGTCTCAGGGCCGCCCGAGAGAATGATGCCAGCAGGATTCAGCGCATCGATAGCCTCTTCACAATTGTCCCACGGCCAGATTTCACAATAGACGGCAGCTTCGCGCACCCGCCGCGCAATCAACTGGGTGTACTGAGAGCCAAAATCGATAATCAGAATGGAGTGGGCGTGAATATTTGTCATGCTGTCCTGCAGGAAATGTGTGCTCTAGGAGCCTGTCCGAGAATAGGGGCCGTAGCGAGGGGATGCCATTTTGAGTCAGATTTTTCGTGCATTTGAGGCGAATAACTGGTCTATTTAACGAAAATGGACGGAAAATCTGGCCAAAAGGGCGTTTCCGCAGTAGGTCTTCTATTCTCGGACAGGCTCCTAGGGCGAGTAACACTCCCCTCTCCCCCGGGGAGAGGGTTAGGGTGAGGGCGTCAATCGCGCCTGTAGTTCGGCGCTTCCTTGGTGATGGTCACGTCATGTACATGCGACTCCTGCATGCCCGCGCTGGTGACGCGTACAAACTCGGGTTGACTGCGCATCTCTTCAATAGTAGCGCAGCCTGTATAACCCATGCTCGAGCGAATACCGCCATTGAGCTGCCCAATGACGCTAAGCACCGGCCCCTTATAGGGTACACGGCCCTCGATCCCTTCCGGAACCAGCTTATCGGAATCTTTTGTCTCTTCCTGAAAATAGCGGTCTGAAGAGCCGCTCTTTCCAGACATGGCGCCGATAGAGCCCATGCCGCGATAGGATTTATAGGAGCGTCCCTGAAAGATTTCAACCTCACCGGGAGATTCGTCAGTTCCGGCAAACAAACCGCCGATCATCACCGCATGCGCCCCGGCAACCAGCACCTTGGCGATATCGCCGGAGTAGCGCAGGCCGCCATCAGCGATCACGGGAACATCCGTATCTTTCAGCGCCTCGGCAACATTCGAGACAGCCGTAATCTGCGGCACACCAACTCCGGCGACGATGCGCGTGGTGCAGATCGAGCCTGGACCTATACCCACCTTGACAGCATCAGCCCCTGCTTCCGCCAGCGCTTTCGCGGCTGCCCCGGTTGCAATATTTCCGCCGATCACCTGGATCTGCGGGTAGTTGGACTTCACCCAGGCAACCCGCTCGAGCACACCCCGGGAGTGCCCATGCGCCGTATCGACGACAACCACATCGACACCGGCTTCAACCAGTGCGGCAACCCGCTCCTCGGTTCCTGCGCCAACCCCCACTGCAGCACCAACACGCAGGCGCTCTTCACTGTCACGACAGGCATTGGGAAAGTCCGTGGCTTTCTGGATATCCTTGACGGTAATCAAACCGCGCAATTTGAAATCGCCGTTGACCACCAGCACCTTCTCGATCCTGTGCTTGTGCAGCAGCGCCTTGACCTCGTCGCGACTTGCGCCTTCACGGACTGTCACCAGATCCTTTTTACGCGTCATGATGTTTGACACCGGATCGGCCGGACGGGTCTCAAAACGCAGATCACGCCCGGTGACTATTCCCACCAGGTCAGTACCATCCACTACGGGGACACCGGAAATATGGTTGATGCGGGTTATCTCCATCACCTCGCCAATGGTGGTATCCGGAGAGACGGTAATCGGATCACGCACCACGCCGCTTTCATACTTTTTGACCTGGAGCACCTCAGCCGCCTGCTCTTCGGGCGTCATGTTTTTGTGCACGATTCCCAGGCCGCCTTCAAGCGCCAGGGTAATTGCCAGTTTTGCCTCGGTAACGGTATCCATCGCGGCGGAAACCAGCGGGATATTCAGATCGATGCCCCGCGTCAGGCGGGTAGAGAGATTAACATCCTTGGGAAGTACGGCAGAGTGCGCCGGAAGAAGCAGAACGTCGTCAAAGGTGAGTGCATCCTGGGCAATTCGCAACATTATGGGGGCTCCGCTATCTATCTGAAAGTAACGAAGCATTATACCCATTTTGCGGTTTTTTTATAGGCGAAAAAAAGAGTATAGTTCAACAACTTTTGAGTGATTTCGTTACTTCTCAAAATCCCGGTGCATCGTTTGAGTTTGTGCAAGATTCAATCGTGGTCAGATGACCACTCCTACGCCTGGAATTTACACGTACCGTAGGAGCGGTCTTCTGGCCGCGAAATGCGCTGGGTTAAGATGTTACTTTATACCATCCACAGCAAGGCACGAACCCTGCTGCTGCGTGTTGCAGATACGTCCCTCAACCTGCGGATGGATGCCACCTTTTCCTGAAACCTGCAACGCCCCAATCACCATATCACGCAATTTTGGCCGCACGGCACTCTTATCGGTGATCAGATCGCGATGCAGCATGTCGTAGCCGTCCCGGTCTCCTTTCTCATCGATCAGGTAATAATTGGTGACCGCCAGGATCTCCTCCTCAGGATCCACTGTACGTGGCCCATCGGCTGTCAGCAGGGTCAGTTGATCTGCAGTCTGACTGCGCGGATCGTGACGAAAAGCGAATCCGGCTATCTGCAGCCAGTGGCCGTTGCCGGTCCACTGCCTGACAGCCCGGCTGATAATCTGCTGCAGCGTTGCCCCCTTGATTTTAATCACCACCATGTGATTGGGATAGGCGAAGAGTTCATTCAAGTGCCTGCGGGTAATCGCCTCACCTTTTGCGAGATTGTGATTGATGCGCAGGCTGCCGGCGTTAATAAAGGAGATCTGCGCCCCCTCTTCCCTGAAATGCTGCAGCGCAGTATCTGCAATCCAGTTGCCGATATTGGTTTCAAAACGGCGAATCATCAGCTCTTCTGCTATCAGATCAACGCCCGCATAGCCAACGACATCCCCCAGGCACTCTGCACCAAGTTCTCTCTGCTGACAAAATTCATGTTCGAAACGCTGCTCCCAGGCTGCAACCTGTGCAGCCATCTGCGGGTCGTGCTGAAGTTTTCCCGGAATCTGCTCAAAGCGATTCTCCACCATCGGCGGACCGCCCTTTCCCGGCGTGATCAAGCTAACAGCGGCAGTCAGCGCATCTGCATCCGCCTTGATCACCAGTCGTCTGCCGACCTCTACCATCTGCTGATTGTGTTCATGACCGCCAAAGATAATATCCGGCCCCTTGTCGCCGAGTTGCTGAAGAATCTGTTTGTCCTGATCCAGTGTCAGGTGGGTCAGCGCAATGACAATCTCCGCCCCCTGACTGCGTAGCTGCCCGCTCATGTGACGCGCCGTCATGACAGGATCTGAAAAGCTCTCGACATAAGCCGGGTGCTGACTGTCGATGGTCAAGCCAAAGATTCCGATCATGACGCCATTGACTTCAATCAGTTTCGACGCAACCAGGTGACGGCTGTGAACCATCGGCTTACCGGCCTGATCTTTTTTATAAGTGATATTTGAACTGACCCAGTCAAACTGCGACTCATCCATGCGAGACTTCAACATAGCCGCAAATTTGAGACGATGCTTCTCAAACTCATGATTGCCGATGGTGATAAACATCAACGGATCATCGGCGTCGGGGTCACCATCCAGCTGATTAAGCAGATCGATCATCTGCTTGCCTCTGAATTTACGGCTCAGCAGCGAAGGAAACAGGAAATCCCCTGCATGCAGCATCAACACATCGCCATATTGTGCTTCGAGCCGCTGACGCAGCGTGCGAACCCCGGGAAGATTGTCCAGACGGTAGACATCATTGATCAACAGCACAGGAACCTGTTTGTCGATACTGCCGGGGACAGCATCCGCCATCACCTGAAACGGAAACAGTGCTGTGAAAATAACCAGAATAGAAATAAGCTTACGCATGGCAATCACCATCTTCACTCCCTCTCCCACCGGGAGAGGGCTGGGGTGAGGGGAAAAGATCACTTTTCCAGACGCTGACGCACCACTTCATAGAGCGCAACACCGGTTGCGACAGAGACGTTCAGGCTCTCGACCGTTCCTGACATCGGCAGACTCACCAGCTGGTCACAATGCTCCCTGGTCAAACGGCGCATGCCCTTCTCTTCGCCGCCCATGACCAGTACAGTCGGTGTTTTCAGGTCAACCTCGTAGAGCGACTGCTGCGCCTCGCCTGCCGCGCCGATGATCCACACGCCGAATTGGTCCGCCAGCATCTTCAGAGTTCTTGCCAGGTTGGTCACCTGAATAAAGGGAAGCCTCTCTGCAGCGCCGCTGGCCACCTTGCAGGCAACCGGTGTCAAACCGGCGCTGCGGTCTTTGGGCGCAATCACGGCATGCACGCCTGCTGCGTCTGCTGTTCTCAGACAGGCGCCGAGATTGTGTGGATCCTGAACACCATCGAGCACCAGCAGCAGCAGCGGGCCTTCCACCTTTTTCAGAATTCCGGGCAATTCCGCCTCGCTGGTTGCAGCAGGCGCCTTGGTGCGGATCAAAACTCCCTGGTGGTTGATGTTAGGGGCCAGCTCGGAGATTTGCTGTTTGCTGACCTGCTGAGATGGAATGTCATGGCGGCGCAGCTCGGAGAGGATCTCCCTGATGCGCTTGTCATGACGACTGCTGTCGACCCAGGCATCGGTGATCGACTCTGCGCCATGGCGCAGCACATTGCGCACGCTGTGGATACCGCCGATCAGGCGCTCCTTGTCATTTCCTTTAGCCGAACTCATATCCTGGCAAGCTTGCGTTTACCGCACAACATATCAACGACGTCTTCTGCGTTTTCTGGGTTGCTTGTTCGACTGCTTGTCGGACTGTTGATTCGATTGCTTTTTCGATTGCCTGGAAGGCTGTTGAGCGGATTGTTTCCCGGCTGGCTTATTGCCTTGTTGGCCGCCCTGTTTATTGCTGCGTTTGCGGGGGCGCTTTTTCGGACGACTCTTTTTATCGCCGCCCTTGCCATCGTCAGGAAGTACAAAATCGATCTTACGGTCATCGATGTTGACAGCGGCAATACGGATGCGCAGCGGATCGCCCAGGCGATAGGATATGCCGCTGCGCTCACCATTGAGGCGATGCCCGATGGGGTCAAAATGGAAATAGTCGCGATCCAGCGCAGTGATATGCACCAGGCCGTCCACGTAGATGTCATCCAGCATGACGAACAATCCAAAACCTGTGACGCTGGTGATGATGCCGTCGAACTCCTCGCCAACCTTATCGACAAGATACTCGCACTTGAGTGTATCCATCGCATCCCTGGTCGCCTCGTCGGCCCGCCGCTCGGTGGTCGAGCAGTGCTCCGCAACTCCCTGCAGTTCAGACACGCTATAGTGGAAATCCTTCGGCTTGCCGCCCTTGCCCACATGCTTCAGAGCCCGGTGTACCAGCAGGTCCGGATAGCGGCGAATTGGCGAGGTAAAGTGTGCATAGGCATCATAAGAGAGCCCGAAATGTCCGACATTTTCGGTGCTGTAGACAGCCTGCGACATGGAGCGCAACAGCACCGTCTGGATCAACTCCCTGTCGGGACGATCCTGCACGCCGGCAAGCAGTTTCGAATAATCGGCACCCGTCGGCTTGTCGCCGCCGCCAAGCGTCAATCCCTGCTCACCGAGAAACTGGCGCAGGTCAGTCAGCTTATCCACAGGCGGACTTTCATGTATCCGATACAGCGCAGGTATTTTCTTGCGCTGCAACAGGCCCGCGGTGGCCACGTTTGCCGCCAACATGCACTCTTCAATAATCTTGTGGGCGTCGTTGCGCACCACCGGGACGATATTTTCGATTTTGCCATCCTTGAAAATGGCGCGGGTCTCGGTGGTCTCAAACTCAATGGTGCCGCGGTTTTTACGTGCCACCACCAGCACCTTGTAAAGTGCATAGAGCTGCTCGAGATGCGGCACAACATCTGCGTACTGCTTACGCAGCTTGTTGTCGCCATCGACCAGCATGGCTGCAACCTTGTTGTAGGTGAGGCGCGCATGTGAATGCATCACCGCCTCGTAAAAACGCGAGCGCACAATCTTGCCATCGCGGTTCAGCAGCATTTCGCACACCATGCAGAGGCGATCCACCTTTGGCTTCAGCGAGCAGAGACCGTTGGAGAGAATCTCCGGCAGCATCGGGATCACCCGATCCGGAAAATAGACCGAATTGCCGCGCTTGTAGCCCTCCTTGTCGAGAGGCTTGCCCGGTTTCACATAGTTCGAGACGTCAGCTATGGCAACATAGAGCCGCCAGCCATTTTTGGTGCGCTGACAAT
>JAYELV010000392.1:0-1502 GCA_034717755.1 Pseudomonadota bacterium
CCGGCCTGCTTTGGGTCGGTTTCGGGCAGATACAACCAGCAACCAAATGGGCATTGGCACAATCGCCATCATCAACCCATCCAAGGTCAGCCTCGGTATCGAGCTCCTTTTGGATTGTACTCGAAATCGACAGCGTCCAATCTCCTTGAAACAAGTACCACCTTGAAATCTAGCTGGCGGCTTCACCGAGCGTTGAGTAAGAATTACCTCAAACTACCTTCTACCCGTGCTGGCAGCAATTACCAGACACCTGATGCTGTATTCGCCTGAGGGCGATCTGAGAAGCTCTGAGTGAGTGCCCCATCTAACGGGCGGTTTCGGCAAGCGAGAAGCAAGCTTGCTTTGGGAAACCCGGCGGCCTGAACGGGCAACTCACACCAGCCAGTGGTCTAGCACAAGGAGACCAAGTAGCAATAGCTGTCTCAGAACAAGCGGGTTTTCAACTCAGCGCCTTCCGGCACCAAACCGGTTTCCAGATAGCGCCATAAATCAATCAACAATCTACGAGCCAAGGCGACAATACCGATCTTGCGCAGACGCTTGCTGCCATGTCCGAAACGTTTCTGGTACCAGCAGCTGAGTTTACTCTCAGGTTGATGGCGCAACCAACCCCAGGCGATCTGAATCGCCATGCTGCGGACAAAAGTATTCCCTTCTTTACTGATACCCCGTTCGCGAGCTTCGTCACCACTCTGAAAAGGGGTTGGCGCCAATCCGGCCAGGGCGCCCACTTCTCGACGATTGCGAAAATTGCGCCAGGCGAAGAACTCCATCACATACAGCCAAGCACTGGCAACCCCTATGCCTTTCAGACGCAGCAGATGCCGCACTTGTTGAACATCAGCCCTGGGCGAATGGCGGATCATATCAAGCCGCTCCGTTTCCAGGACTTTGATTTGTTCTTGCACGAGTTGCATTCGCTCGTATTCGCGATCCAGACGAATCCGCAGTCCGGGTGGCAAATGAGAACCATCACACAATCGGATCGTATCGAGCCGGTCAAGGAAATCATCCCTGACTGACATACAGATACCCTGTCCAGCCAGAAAGCCTTTGATGCGGTTGATATGCCGCGTACGCTCTGCTTTCAAGGTCTCTAACTCCCGGTGCAGATGGCGATGGTCTTCTGCTTCCGGGCTGGGGACATGCACCACGCTCCAGACTTTTTCCTCACCTTGATGGTAACGTATTAGCATCATCAGCAACTTGCCAACGTCCATGCGGTCCGTCTTTGCTCGTCTGGCTTTGCGATTGACTTCAATACTTGAAGAATCAACCACCAGATTTTTAACTTCGATGCCTTCCAGATAGCGATGTAACCAGAAGCCATCTCGTCCCGCTTCGTAACAACTCAAAACCGGGGCATCTTCTGCTAAGTCAAAGCGCTTTTTGGCTGTTCTGATTTCTCGCCGAAGGGTTTCCAGGTCTCTGGCATTCACGGTGCGTATGCGTGGTTTTTGTCCGAACCCGATGGTAAACCCCAGTTTCCACTCGGTATTACT
>JAYELV010000393.1:0-1499 GCA_034717755.1 Pseudomonadota bacterium
TATTCAAGAGCTACCACTGATACCGTTACTCGTTTAAGGAGATTGTGATGACAGAACATCCGCAATGGGGGCAGGCGACCCTGGCGATACGCACCGGGCATCAGCGAACGCCTGAAGGGGAGCATTCGGAGCCGATATTCCCTACATCGAGCTTTGTATTCGATACGGCTCAGGAGGCTGCTGCGCGTTTCTCCGGTGATGACCCCGGCAACATCTATTCGCGCTTTACAAATCCTACGGTCGCTGTTTTTGAGCAGCGTCTTGCGGCGATGGAGGGTGGTGAGTCGTGCGTCGCGACGGCATCAGGCATGGCGGCGATTCTTGCTACCTGCATGGGGTGTCTCGAACAGGGCGATCATATCGTCAGTTCACGCAGTATCTTTGGCTCCACCAGTATACTCTTCAATAAATACCTCGAACGCTTTGGCATTACGACCACCTATGTGGATTTGAAAGAGCCGGCGGCCTGGAGCGAGGCTATTCGCCCGAATACCAGGATGCTGTTTCTGGAAACGCCATCCAATCCGATGACTGAAATTGGCGATATCGCTGCGCTGTCTGAAATTGCGCATCAAAATAACGCGATAATGGTGGTTGATAACTGCTTTTGCACACCGGTGCTGCAGCGTCCATTGGAGCTGGGAGCCGACGTGGTGGTGCATTCGGCAACGAAATATATCGATGGCCAGGGGCGTTGCATGGGCGGCGCTGTTGTTGGCGGCAAGCCGCTTGTCGGTGAGGAGGTGTATGGGGTATTGCGCACAGCGGGACCGACCATGAGCGCCTTCAATGCCTGGGTATTTCTCAAGGGTCTTGAAACCCTGCAGTTGCGCATGCGCCAGCATTGCGAAAATGCGCAAATACTTGCCGAATGGCTCGAGAGGCATCCCCGTATTGAGCATGTCTACTATCCGGGGCTGGATTCACACCCGCAGAAGGCGCTGATGCAGCAGCAGCAGGCAGCTGCGGGAGGCATCCTCTCGTTTGAGCCTGCCGGTGGGCAGCGGGCGGCGTGGCGTATCATGGACAATCAACAGTTGATGTCGATAACGGCCAACCTCGGTGATACAAAAACGACCATCACGCATCCCGGTTCGACAACACATGCGCGTCTCTCGGATGAGGAGCGCGGGGCTGCTGGAATCACTCCCGGGCTGGTGCGTATCGCAGTAGGTCTGGAGAATGTGGAGGACCTGATTGCAGATCTGGACGTGGCTCTAAAAAAATAAAATACAAAGTGGTTGACGGAGTGTGAAAAGGCCCTATAATACGCCGCTCGCATCACATTGCAGCTGCTCACGGGACGCTGAATTGTGAGGTCATCAAAAGAGATCGATGGCTGTTAAATGCATCTTTTTTTATGTCAAATAACAATTAGATGTTGACTGTGAGGGGAGTGGGGTATAAACTTCCGCTTCTTTGTCGCACGTTGTGCGGCGAGCTCTTTAACAATTTAATCAGATAACTTGTGTGGGTGCTCTGTTGCTTTTGGCGAAGGC
>JAYELV010000394.1:0-6621 GCA_034717755.1 Pseudomonadota bacterium
CTAGTTGTCAGAATACCAGGTAGGTAATTATTTCCACCCTGCACGATCCATTAATTTGAGCGCGTCTGCATTTAACTCTCCCAGTTTGGAGAGTTCCACAGCGTCGGATTTGAACTCACCCCATGACTGCAGCGTTTGACTCGCCGGGACCCCTTCTCTTACAGGATATTCCGAATTCACTTCAGCGTACCACTGCTGGGCTTGCTCACTCACCAGGTACTCCATGAGTTTGATGGCATTGTCGCTGTTTTTTGCCGCACTTGTCATGCCGACGCCGCTGACATTGATGTGCGTGCCGCGATCATCCTGGTTTGGCCAGAAAATAGCAACGGCATCAGCCGCCTTTTTCAGACTCTGATCTTTTCCGGTGAGCATATTACCGAAGTAGTAGGTGTTGGCGATAGCAATATCGCACAGCCCTGCTGCAGCGGCCTTGATTTGATCCTTGTCGCCTCCTTTTGGCGGGCGTGCAAAATTAGCCACGAATGCAGTTGCCCAGGCCTCGGTTTTTTTCTCGCCAATAGCGGCAATCATGGATGCCACCAGTGACTGGTTGTAGATGTTGCTGGAAGAGCGGATACAGATGCGTCCCTTCCATTGAGAGTCAGCCAGTGCTTCATAGGTTGATAGCTGCTTTGGATCCACCTTGCCCTTGACGTAGAAGATCGGACGGGCGCGTTGCGACAGTCCAAACCAGTAACCGTCCGCATCACGCAGGTTTGCAGGAATAATCGCGTTCAGCTGTTGGGATGAGACAGGCTGCAGTACACCGGCTTCCCTGGCGCGATACAGGTTTCCGGCATCGACCGTGATAAAAAGATCGGCGGGAGAGTTGCGTCCCTCTGTCACCAGTCGTTTGAGTAGTGCTGATGCCTTGCCGGTAACCAGGTTGACCTTGATGCCGGTTTCCGTGGTGAATTCCTCCAGCAGCGGCTTGATGAGCGCCTCTTTGCGTGCAGAGTAGAGATTGACTTCGTTGGAGTCGGCCCAACTGGTTTGGCTGCCTGCAACCAGCAGCAGTATCATCATCAGGGTTATTTTCATTTGCATGTGTTGTATTTCCTCAAGCAGAGGGTAGTGAGTCGTGAGTCGGATTATAAGGCGAATGAGAACAATTATCAACAGTATTATGTGGGTGCGTGGTGTACGTTATCGATGTAGGGAGATATTCACCACGAAGAGAATTTTTATCCAGTTGAATCTTCGTGGTCTTCGTGAGCTTCGTGGTAAAAGTCTTTTAAAATGGCGACACTCTATTGGTGCCGTGAGAATTGCTATCAATCCTGGAATTTCATCGATAGCAGCACATAAACAGCACCTGTTCCACCATCCCGACGGGGAGCGGAGACAAACGCAAGAACCTCCTTGCGCTGCGGCAGCCATTGGTTGATCTTCTGTTTGAGAATCGGCTGTTGTTCGCTGGAGCGCTGCCCCTTGCCATGAATGATTCTGACGCAGCGGTATCCTCTGTGAGCACACCAGGGGATAAATTGCGCCAGCTCCTTGCGTGCCTCGACGACCCGCAGGCCGTGCAGGTCAAGCGTACTCTCGGGTTTGATGACGCCCCGCTGCAGATCCTGAAAAAGCCTGTGCTGAATGCCGTCACGGCGGAATTCGAGAAAATCATGGGTTGTGATATGCACATCGACAAACTCGTCCTGCGCAGTTTCTCTCTTTTTTGGCAAAGGACGTGGAGCAGGGCGTTGCTTCCATGGTTTTGCAGTTTTACTCTGCAATGGTGTTACCCCGGACATCGCATTGAAGAAAGATTTTTCCTCCTTTTCATGGTGTTTGTCACTCACAGGATGCCCTCACGCGCGTTTTGCAGTATATTGCGTTTCGAATATACCCTATTTTGGTGACATCTCAATAGCACGGTATCAATAGAGGCACAGATTTTATGAGAACTTACCTGTTTTTCTTTAGCTTTACTATACTGCCGTATGAAAATCCTGATCAGTAATGACGATGGCTATCAGTCGCCGGGAATTGTTGCGCTGGCCAATGCGCTGCAGCAGTTTTCCGAGGTGACGGTCATTGCTCCGGACCGTGATCGCAGCGGTGCCTCCAACTCCCTGACGCTGGAAAATCCACTTCGCACCAGGGAGCATGAAAATGGCTTTATCAGCGTCAACGGCACACCAACCGATTGTGTGCATGTCGCCATTACCGGATTACTCAAAGAGGAGCCGGACATGGTCGTCGCCGGCATCAATAATGGCGCCAATATGGGAGATGATGTCCTCTATTCCGGCACGGTAGCAGCGGCGACCGAGGGGCGTTTTCTGGGGCTTCCGGCAATGGCTGTATCGATCAACTCCTTCTCTCCACAACATCTTGAGAGTGCAGCCAGGGCCGCACAGCAACTGGTGCAGCGTCTCTCTGATCCATCCCTGACAACCGACATGATCCTCAACGTGAATGTTCCTGATCTGCCCTGGAGCGAGATCAAGGGCTATCAGTCGACCCGCCTGGGGCATCGTCACAAGGCGGAACCTGTCTACAGGGAGAGAGATCCGCGCGGTTATCCGATCTACTGGGTAGGGCCACCGGGAGCTGAGCAGGATGCCGGAGCGGGAACAGATTTTCATGCTGTGCGCAGTGGTTACATCTCGGTCACTCCGCTAAAAGTCGATCTGACAAACCACAGCCAGTTGCAGCAGACAGCTGCATGGCTGAAAGAGATCTAGGATGACGCACCCTGATTATAGCGGCATCGGTATGACATCGCAGCGCACCAGGGATCGCATGATCAGCCGCCTCAAAGAGCAGGGCATAAAAGATCAGCGGGTACTGAGTGTGATGCGTGAAGTTCCACGCCACTGCTTTGTCGAAGAGGCGCTCGCTTCCCGCGCCTATGAAGATACCGCGCTCCCCATTGGTCATGGTCAGACGATCTCGCAGCCCTATATTGTGGCGCGTATGACAGAGTTGCTGCTGCAAACACAGCCGATGCAGCATGTTCTGGAGGTTGGCACCGGTTCAGGTTACCAGGCGGCAATTCTATCCCGGCTGGTGCGCCGTCTGCAGAGCGTTGAACGCATCAGGGCATTGAGCGACCAGGCGCGCCATCGTTTTCGTCAGCTCAAACTGCGCAATATTCGTCTCAGGCTCAGTGACGGCGGCATGGGCATGCCGGAGTATGCGCCTTATGACGGCATTATTGTCACCGCTGCGCCAGAGGGAATACCGCTTGCGCTGGTGGAACAGTTAAGACCCGCAGGGGTGATCATCATGCCGATAGGCGATAGTGAAGAGCAGATATTAATTCGTGTAACACGTACAGAGGACGGTTATGAAAAAGAGTTTCTTGAGCGGGTCTCATTTGTCCCGCTGCTTGGTGGAGTAAAATAGATGTCGATGTTTTCATCTCTATATGACAAGGTTTTGAGCTGGTCACGCCATCGGCATGCACCCTGGTATCTTGGTGGCCTGAGTTTTGCCGAGTCATCATTTTTTCCTATACCGCCGGATGTGATGCTGGCGCCAATGAGTCTTGCCACTCCGAATCGTGCGCTCTGGTACGCATTGTTGACAACCCTTGCCTCGGTGGCTGGAGGCATGGCCGGTTACCTGATCGGGATGACGCTGTTCGAAGTGATCGAGCCCTGGTTGTTGCAAAGCGCCTATCATGAAAAATATCTGAAGGCAGTCTCCTGGTTTGACGAATGGGGGTTTTGGGCGATCTTTCTTGCCGGGTTCTCACCGATCCCCTACAAGGTGTTTACTATCACGGCCGGCGCCATCGCCATGTCTTTTGCGCCTTTTGTGATAGCCTCTTTTATCGGTCGTGGCGCACGTTTTTTTCTGGTGGCAATACTGATGTCATGGGGCGGAGAGAAGATGGAGGCGAAGCTGCGTCACTACATCGACTGGATAGGCTGGGGAGCGGTAGCATTGATCGCTGCGGTTGTCATCGTGGTGAAATTGAACTGATATACAACTTATAGCCAAAAAGATGAAACTCCTTGCGATGGCGCCGGGAATGTTGTCGATTCTGCTGGTATTGACTGCCTGCAGCAGTCGCCAGGAGTTGGCGCCCTACGAAAGCCGGGTTGCTGCTCCTGGAACAGAGCCTGCCGAATCTGAACCCCGCTCTGCCAAATCCCGACGGGTTTTGGAAGATGAAAACATACCCTCGAACTCCGCCGGTACAGAAAGTAATCAGCTGCAGACCAGGCATCGCGACAACAATGAAGATGCCGTAAAGTCGCAGCCCGGGCAGCAAAAGCAAGCCGAAACTGCCACACAGGCTGAACAGATCAAACAGTCGGTCATGGCAAAAATGGAGAACAGCAGCGAGAGCCATACTTTTCCTGCTGATGCAGAACTGCGTTGGACATGGCCGGTCAAAGGCAAGATCGTGCGCTCATATCGAGCCTCAGATCCGGCCAGGCGTGGAATATTGATCAGCGGTGAAGAGGGCGAGGCTATTGCGGCAACGGAATCGGGCGAGGTTGTCTATAGCGCCGAAGGGCTGCCGGGATATGGTCAGCTGATTATCATCAAGCATAATAAAAACTACCTGAGTGTCTATGCGCACAATCGCCAGCGACTGGTAGCAGAAGGAGAGTGGGTAGAGCGAGGTGCGCAGATCGCCACCATGGGTCGATCATCCTCGAATGCTGCCCTGCATTTTGAGATTCGCCACAATGGAGATCCGCAAGACCCACTCAAGCATTTGCCTTGAAAAAGAATCGTAAACCGGTGTCAAAACCGTGTTAAATTACGCTGGAGTAATCAACGCAAGATCAATAATAATAAATAGCTATCTATAATAGCCGCACAATGGGGGAATGATGGATTCATCTGAGGAGAATGTTGCTTCTGATGTTGAAGCAAAAAACCGCAGCAAAGTCGTGAGCAATATGGCGGTGAATAAATCTCCAGCGCCAAAAAAACCTGCTGTTGCTCGCGTGACATCTGAATTTGACGCTACACGCATGTATCTCAATGAGATTGGTCTGTCGACACTGCTGACAGCTCAACAGGAGATTGATCTGACGCGTCGCGCCCATAAGGGGGATGAAGCGGCCAGGACGCGCATGATCGTCTGCAACCTGCGCCTGGTGGTAAAGATATCCAGACGCTATCTCAATCGCGGACTGGCGCTTCTCGATCTCATCGAAGAGGGCAACATCGGCCTCATCAGGGCCGTGGAAAAATTCAACCCGGAGCTCGGATTCCGTTTTTCGACCTATGCAACCTGGTGGATCCGGCAGACCATCGAGCGTGCCCTGATGAATCAGACACGCACCATCCGGCTTCCTGTGCATGTCGTCAAAGAGGTGAATGTGTGTCTGCGCTCGGCGCGGCTGCTGATGCAGCAGCTCGATCATGAACCGACGGCAGAGGATATTGCAGATGCGACAGGCAAATCAGCTGCCGAGGTACGCCGTCTGTTGATTCTCAGTGAGCATTCATCCAGTGTGGATGCGCCCGCAGGTAAAGATATTCAACGCCCCTTGCTGGATACTATTGCCGATATTGCCGGTGAGGATCCGACCGAAGCTTTGTTGAAAGAGGATGTCAAGGATCTTGTCGATGAGTGGCTCGGGCAGCTGACAGAAAAACAGCAGGTGGTCATCGAACGTCGCTTCGGGCTGCATGGCTACCAGGTGTCAACCCTGGAGCAGGTCGCAAGGGAACTCGATGTGACCAGGGAGCGTGTGCGCCAGATACAGCTCGACGCCCTGCGGCGTCTCAGAAAGGTTCTGCGCGAACTTGGCTTCGACCATGACGAGCTGTCATTCTGAGCCTTAATGAATTTTTTTCCACAGATGCACACAGATAAACACAGATTGAAAAGAGACAATTATTGATAGAATTGCAGGCTCCCTCGCAATGACATCTGGTATATCAAATGCATTCAATGCACTGAGCTTTCGAGAAGTTGCCATTGCACTGCACGCTGCACGGATGTTGCCAAATCAATAAATCTCCTATCCGTGTGTATCTGTGTGCATCTGTGGATAATGTTTTGTTTTATGTCAGTTCATCCAGCGGGCTTCAAAACAATCCTGCCAGCAGCAGATATCTGCCGATCTTGCCGATCGAAACCAGCAGCAGGAACAGCAAAAAAGGTGTCTTGAAAAAACCGGCGATCAATGTCAACGGATCACCGATGAGTGGAACCCAGGCGAGCAGCAGTGACAACACCCCGTAGCGGCGAAATTGCTGCGAGGCGCGTTCGATGCTTTTTTCATTGAATGGGAACCAGGATCTCTGTTTCAATTTCAGCAGCTGGAAACCAAGTATCCAGTTGATGACGGAGCCGCAGATATTTCCTGCAGAAGCAGATGCGATCAGCATGGAGGTGTCGTACTCCCCGCTTTGCAGCAGGGCGATCAGCACCGCCTCGGAGGAGAAAGGCAGTATGGTTGCTGCACCCAGCGCACTGAAAAATAGTGTGATATAGCCGCCAATCATACAAGCATAACTCCTGAACTGCGCAGAGTGTCTGAGCGTATCTTCTCAAAAACCCCGTGAGAATGCCGTGCAGGAAAAACCTGTAGGCCGGATGAGCGGAAGCGAAATCCGGCAACCCAAAGCCGGATGACGGCGCTGGAAGATCCGTATTGAATCAAAGATCGGTGAAAGCGCCTTATCCGGCCTACGATA
>JAYELV010000395.1:0-22356 GCA_034717755.1 Pseudomonadota bacterium
AAGGTGCAATGCTCTGCGTTGATTGTTTCTACAACTCATCCGAGGCGAACTCGGCAAGGCGTGAGCGCTCTCCGGTGATCAGTGTGATATGCCCCGAGTGTTCCCAGTTCTTGAATTTGTCGACCACTGGTCTTGAAATATATCGGCATAGCCTCTCCAGCTTCTGCCGTTCCCAGGCTTGTGCCGCGACCCCGGCATGCAGGCTAAACCCAGCCACTTTCGCTACCTGGGCAAACCGGTCGTCATCTTCCCAGGCCGGGATGCTCTGCAGCGTGAATACCTTGCGTCCCTGTTGTGGCCCCACGGTGATGCGGTAACTGACTGAGCAGCCCAACACCTGCTGCATCGGATCTTCGTCCGCATCTTCCAGGTTCAGGTAGCTGTTTTCCTCATCGCGTTCCAGGATTGCCTATCGCTCGAGGAATCCAGCAACCCGATGGCTGATCGTATGCACCAGTTCTGTTAATTCTTGCTGATCCGGTGCGTTGGTACGATGAAAGCGACTTTTACCCCGGGGCGTGGTTGTGTAAATACCATCCAGAAACAGCATGTGAAAATGCACAACCAGCGTTCATGGGCATGTCAACGATAACAGATACAGCAATAGGTGCTTTCCGGCCAGATAATCCGGTTTCTCCAAAACGTCAAATCATTCTGAGAGTGGGGAAGAGCATCCGTTGTTGTGTGATCACTATCATTCATTGGTAACCGAAATCAGAACCTGCAGATGGTCTCTCCACCCTGTTCGATCCAGCCATGGATCATCTTTTTGGTCGTAAAAGCGCTGGAGCAGTTGCCATCCTTGTCGATCACGATGACGCCGCCCCTTCCCCTGACCTTGCGGGTGAGGTATTCGATACCTGCCTTTGTGGCCCCGGCAGCATCCAGACCCTTCATGTAAATAAAATCAGAGATGGTCTTCGCGATGACTGTGCGCATGAAGTCTTCGCCGTAACCGGTGGCAGAGACAGCGCAGGTCTCGTTATCCGCATAGACGCCTGCGCCTACGATGGGTGAGTCACCGACACGCCCGAGGCGCTTGTTGACGATGCCGCCTGTTGAGGTTGCGGCAGCCAGGTTGCCGTCAGGATCCATGGCAATGGCGCCGATGGTGCCATATTTCTGATCTTCGCTATCCTCGTCGCTATCGTCGTGATCAAGCATGATCCTGTGCTTGAGCCTGGCCTGTTTCAGCTGTTCAACCCGGTCGGGGGTGTAGAAATAGTCTTCAGGGACTAGCTGCATCTCACAGTGGTCGGCAAAGCGCATCGCACCCTCGGCAATCAGCATGACATGTTCACTTTCGGTCATCACCAGGCGGGCCAGCTGCACGGGATTGGCGATATTGTCAACGGCCGCCACAGCGCCCGCCGTGAGGTTGATGCCATCCATGATTGCAGCGTCCATCTCGACCTTGCCATGTTCGTTCAACACGGAGCCACAGCCGGCATTGAAAACAGGGTCATCTTCGAGCAGGGAGGCGCAGGTCTCGACGGCCTGCAGCGCCGACCCTCCCAGTTCCAGGATCTCCCGTCCATGCTCGAGGGTGCGCCGAATGCTTTCCAGGTAGCGCATTGCCGTCTTGTCATCCTTGACATTGTCCAGTGCCCCGGCTCCGCCGTGCACCATGATCGAGTAGGGTTTGATACTGTTCATAGCGGTTCAAATTGTCTGTTATTCGATGATAATAAGTAGCGATTCAGCATCTTGTCGCATCAGTGCCTGCTGTTGCCCGCCCCGGGTTCCCTCCCCAGCGATTCAATCAGAGCTTCATGGAGAGTAGAGGCGCAATTATACGCGACCAGTGGGCTGACTCCATATCAGACTGAACTGTAGCTGGAATGTATCGATATGATCAGGTAACGCAAGGCATTTTTTGCCTGGCTTCGCCAAACCAGAATTCAAGATCCTTGTTCAGGAACTCATTCGTTGACATATAGTGCGTGCCATCACAGGAGAAATTCAGTCCGACCTGGCCATTCATGATGTTCAGGGAGCCTGCGCGCAGGTAGATGGTGTCATCCGCCTCACGCAGCGACTTGAACACCCTCAGCACCTTCGAAACAGTTGCAGCAGGTGTGGCGGTCTCATCAGGGTAGTTCATCCTGGTGTAAAAGAGACACACCTTGGGATTGATGATCTCGTCGAGAACATGCAGTCGGTAGCGGTAGGGGTCCCTGTAGGACCACAGCGTGGCGCGTGAACTGGAAAAGTGAAGCTTGGAGTGAAAGATGCCCTGTTCGGTCATCAGGGAATCGATTACATCCAGCACCTCGTCGAGCCGCTCATCCATGGCGCTACGTGTGCGTGTCTGTTGAAACAGTGTGCTGCGTATAGCTGGATCCCCCTTGATCTGGCGCCATTCAGGCAACTGTGCACCATCGACACGCTTTAGCGGCAGGTCTTTCAAGCCAAAGTCAGCAGCAATGAAGCCCGCGAGCCGGTTGTCGATCATGATGCAGTGCAGTGCGGTGATACAGGGTTTACGGCTTTTTCTGTCGATATAGACATTACTAAGATGCACGCATTGCTGCTGCAGATTTCCGACGGGCTCCAGGTAGGGCCGTCCGGAGAGATCGCGACCGATAATCGAGCCGTCATGACCTGCATCCGAGATCGTGCTGCTGTGCAGCATGCCATTGCGGTCGATTGCATACAACTGGCGGCAACGATGCTGAGGATTGCGCTTGAGATAGTCGGTCAACCCGGCGTCAAGGCTGCTCCTCTCTTCCCAGCGATAGCTGCAGATGCTTGCCAATTCGCCCAAAGGCCCGGCCAGAAAAGCCTCGATCGAATGACGTTGCCTGCTGATTGCCTCTTCCAGCCAATCCATCGTCGTTTCTCCGGTTTGTGATCATGCCATACGTGCACACAGCACGATGGATGAATTCCTTAGAATCCATGCTATTAAGCATGCATGATTCATGCCACATGACTTGCAGCTTTGGGATGTCTCTTCATCAAGCCCCGGCCCGGGAGGAGAGGGAGAGGGGTATGCACCGTATTGGTTCAAGTCAACGCTGCACGCATGATCAGGGAGCGTGAATCCGTGAATATTCAACAATCAGCGGCCCTTAGTCGTTGTCCAAAAATAACTTCCCGATCCTGCTTGCCCTGTTGTCCGTCTTCATCGTTACAGCAAGAGTTACATAACGCTGCTATGCGCCCCTTGCTGTGCCTTGAATACGAACAACATTGCGGCGCGATATCGGGAAGTTATTTATGGACAACTCCTTAAGTCGACAAAATCGACTGGCATAAAACCTGCATAACCATTTATTCAAACCGGATATTTGTGAGGAAATGCCATGACTACCAGCACAGACGCCCACGGCTACCTGCCGCCGGGACGCTACATCGTCAACCACGACATCATGCGCTGCACCGCCGAAGGTGTGGTGGGAAACAACCTCTATTCGGGAAGGGCTCTCGGATTGAGCGAACCGGAGGACTACATCCAGCTGCATCCGCTGCTTAAGCCCCTGTGGAGCGACATCGCGGCTCACTACCGCAGGATAGGCCTCAGCCACAGCAGCAGTGTCATCTGGGATGTGGGGCTGGAGCAGCTTGCTGCACATGATGGGTGCATGCCATCCGTCTTCTATTTCGGCCTGGAAGAGGGAAAGGTGTGGGATGATCCGCAATGGATGGAGTGCGTCGATTTCATCAACTCCAAGAACAACTTCATCAGGCTTGCAGAGGAGCTGGATGTCGCTGTACCTCTGACACGCTGCTTTGCCAGCGTCAACGACATCAGCGAGATGGATATTGTCTCCTTCAACATGCCCTGTTATCTGAAGGCTGCTGTTTCGGTTTCAGGAGTCGGCATCTATCGCTGCGCCAACAGGGAGGAGCTGCGCACGGCAATGGCAAAATTTGGCGCGTCCGTTCCCGTACAGCTGCAGGAGGAGATCAGGACAGAGGTGTTTCTGAATCTGCAGTATCGGATTGTGGAGGACAAACTCCTGCGGCTTGCAGCCAGCGAGCAGATCCTTGATGGTTGTGCGCATCAGGGCAACCGTTTTCCCGCCAGCTATGAGCCCTGGAGCACAGTTGACCCCATGGCCAGGTGGCTCTATGCGCATGGCATGAAGGGGATATTCGCCTTTGATGTTGCCGTGATCGAAACGCAGGATGGCGCCGGATATGCCGCGATCGAGTGCAATCCACGCTTTAACGGCGCCTCCTATCCAACCGTGATCGCACAGAAGCTGGACATCCCGGAATGGTGCGCTATGACCATCGAAACCAGGCATCGCAGCCTTTCCGATCTCGATATCAGGGATCTCGAGTTCGACATGACGACAGGGGAGGGCATGGTGATCGTCAACTGGGGAACCGTGCTGAAAGGCAAGCTTGTCCTCTTGCTGGCAGGCTCGAAAGAGCACCAGGAGGCTCTCGCCGATGAGCTGACGTATCGTCTCTGAGTTCCATTGTAATGACTGCGAGGTATTGACCCGATGAGCATCAACAATCTACAACAGGTCCTGAATAATATGGGACTGGAAAAGCTGGACGCCATCCACTGGAACTGTTCGACCCCGGCGCTGGTTGAGGCCTCTGTGCGGCGGCGTGAATCGCACCTGGTTCGACAAACAGGCCTGCGAGGCGACTGCTTTGAAGCTTGCGGAGGCTGGCCAAATGCTTGAACAAACTCTGGCGGTCATCCTGGCTGGCGGACATGGATCCCGCCTGCAGCCGTTGACTTCTGAACGCGCCAAACCGGCCGTTCCCTTTGGTGGCAAGTACAGGATCATCGATTTTACACTGGCCAACTGCATGGACTCGGGTCTGCGCCGCATCCTGGTACTGACCCAGTACAAATCCCATTCACTGCAAAAACACCTGCGCGACGGCTGGTCGCTGTTCAACCCGGAGCTTGGGGAATACATCACGGCGGTTCCGCCGCAGATGAGAACGGATGAGAGCTGGTATGCGGGTACTGCGGACGCTGTCTACCAGAACCTCTATATGCTCAAACGCAGCGGCGCAGAGCAGGTGCTGATTCTTTCGGGTGATCACATCTACCGCATGGATTATGCTGCGATGCTTGCATTCCATGAGCAGCATGGAGCTGGACTGACGGTTGCCTGCATGGAGGTTCCACTGGAGCAGGCCAGCCAGTTCGGGGTGATGTCGGTTGATGAGACAGGCCGGGTTGTCAGATTTCAGGAAAAACCCGGAAGCCCTCAGCCAGCACCAGGGTCAAACGATCACTCCCTGGTGTCGATGGGCATCTACGTCTTCTCACTCGGGCTTCTGGTGGATATCCTGGGAGATGATCATCAGCGTGAGGGCTCCAGCCATGATTTTGGCAATGACATCATTCCACGGCTGATTGAACAGGCCGGCGTCTATGCCTACCGTTTTGGCGGCGAAGCCGGGCGCGTCACTCCTGATCGCTACTGGCGGGATGTCGGCACGCTGGACAGTTTCTATGAGGCCAATATGGAGTTGTTGAATCCGGTTCCCTCCCTTGATCTCTATCAGCCGGATTGGCCGATTCGGACCTACACGGGGCAGCATCCACCGGCGCGCACCGTTCCAGGACTGTCGGGCAGCGAAGGGATCTTTATCAACTCCATGGCGTCCGGAGGCGTCGTCATCGCAGGTGGCAGCGTGCAGCATTCTATCCTGTTCCCGCATGTCACCATCGGCGATGAGGCGATTATCCATGACTCGATCCTCTTCAACGGCGTTCAGGTAGGGGATGGCGCAGAGCTGGATCGTTGCATCATTGACAAGGGTGTCAAAGTCCCGCCTGGCGAGCGCATCGGCTTCGATCCAAAACACGATGCTGCACGCTTCACGCTATCGGAAAAGGGAGTTGTGGTGGTGCCCAAGGGTTACAGCTTCCAGCAAGGGTGATGGAGAGGGACCGGAGATGCAGTCCCGAAGAGGGAGATGGTTCTCTGTTGATTGACCCTGCTGTTAATCCAGGTTTGCCTCAACAACCCCGCCAATCGCCAAATGCTCATCTTCCCCCTTCATTTTTCCCGGCAGCAGACCGGGGAAATAGATGAGTTTCGCATGCAGTATCTCTACTCCATCGAGGACTTCGGCAAAGAAAAACTGGACTGATTGCGCAAGTTTGTACCGCTTGAGAACGGGGTGCCGTCGCATGACTGTATCGCCTATGTCCTGGGATGCCAACCAGTTTTCAGAGGCAGCGCATGATTACCTGGAGGAGGTGGACAAAGATGATGGTCGCTTGGAGATCCGGCGCTACTGGGTTACTGAAGAGCTTCAAACACTGCCGGATATCCGGGACTGGGAGGGACTGCGTAGCATTGGCATGTGGAGCGGGAATGTCTGCAAGGTGATACGCGAACTGTTGAACGGCGTTACTTGATCAATTCGATCCCGGCCAAGGCAGACAGGTTTGCTCGAGCGGCACGTGGACACTGGGGTGTCGAGAATCCGCTGCTCACCTGCCGACCTGGGCGCAAAGAACAGTGTCAGCTGCTCATCCTGGCCATCAGCAAGAGTCAATCATCTCCTGCAACTCGGGTACACAGGAACCGCAGTTGGTGCCTGCCTGTAGCTGTTCACCAACCTCTTCGATGCTGGAGAGACCTTGGTCATTGATTGCTGCAAGGATGGTTTTTTCGCCGACATTGAAGCAGGAGCAGATGATCTTGCCGCTATCCTCCTGTTTGACCGGGGGTTCGCCGGTCAGAATACTGGTGCGCTCCTGCTGGCTGAGTTGATCTTTCTGAAACAGCGAGATCAGCCATTCGCGCGGCGGCAGGCTGCTGTCCGGTCCGATGAAGAGGCAGCTCTCCAGCCTGTCACCACTGAATCGGGCTGCTCGATAGTGCGTCCGTGCCGAGTCAAAGTACTCTATCCAGTTGGCTTGTTCATCCCTGCTGCATAGCAGGGAGCGGGCGCGTTCCGCCCAGTCTGCCGGCTGTTCAAGCCCGGCTATCTCATAGCGCCATAACCCCTTGCCGCGTGAACGCGCCCAGTAGGTTGCGTACCTGAGATGCAGTTTTCCACGTCGGGAGAGAATGAATCCATGCCAGCCGGGTTCGCACGCCTTGAGAGCTGCTACGCTGTGCTTGGATTCAGGTTGTCCGGAAATCGGGTCGGTAGCCGCCTTGACCAGTGCTCCGACGCGCGCATGACCGCTGAATTGCCTGTTCCAGTGCATTGGCACAAACAGGGAGCCCGGTTGCTGCTGTTCGCTGACGCGGATGCGCACATAGATGCTGCCCTCCGGAGTGGAGACCTCGGCAAGCTCGCCGTCGACGACCGCAGATCCCGTGGCGTCATGCGGATGGATCTCGACATAGGGCTCATAGGTGTGGGAAGAGAGCCTGGGCGACATGCCGGTTCGGCTCATGGTATGCCAGTGATCGCGCACCCGCCCGGTATTGAGTCTGAAGGGGTAATGGTCATCGGGCGTGCTGGCCGGCTCTTTGGGGGTAATGGCGACAAATTGCGCCTTGCCATCGGTCGTGCTGAAACGCCAGTCGGCGAAGAGTCGCGCGGTGCCTGCAGGTTGCGCGGCCGTCACCGGCCACTGCACGGGTTTGAGTGCGTCATAGCGGGATTTTGGTATGTCGGCAAAGAGGCTGATATCAAACAGGCGCTCTCCACTGTTTTCAAAGCCGGAGAGAGCGGCGTGTTCGCGGAATATCTCGACGGGTGATTCATAGCCGAATGCCTGAGCAAACCCCATCAGTCTGGCAACTTGCGAAATGATCCACCAGTCCTGCCTGGCCTGCCCCGGCGGCTGCAGGAGCGGCTGCTGGCGAGAGATGCAGCGTTCGCTGTTGGTGACGGTTCCGTCACGTTCTCCCCATGTGAGCGCGGGCAGACGAATATGTGCGTATTTCGCCGTGTCTGTTTCTCGCACACAGTCGGAGAGCACCACAAGTTCGCATTTCTCCAGGGCCGCGGCGACCCTGTCGGCTTCCGGCAGGCTGACAACAGGATTGGTGGCCATGATCCACACTGCTTTGACCTTGCCGGCTTCGATGGCGTTGAAAAGGTCGACAGCCATGTATCCCGGCTGCGCGGCTATTTCAGGAGAGTTCCAGAATTGTTGCACCACTGCGCGGTGATCGGCATTCGTGATCTCCATGTGCGCGGCAAGCTGGTTCGAAAGACCGCCGACTTCGCGGCCTCCCATGGCGTTTGGCTGCCCTGTGAACGAGAAAGGCCCCATGCCCGGCCTCCCGATGCGTCCGGTGAAAAGATGGCAGTTGATAATCGCATTGACCTTGTCGACGCCGCTGCTGGATTGATTGATCCCCTGGGAGAAGATGGTTACCGTGCGCTCGGTGCGGGCAAACATGCGGTAGAAGGCTTTAACATCTTCGGCATCCAGGCCGCACTCCCCGGCAACAACGTCAATCGATGGGGCGCTCTCTGCAGCTGCCTGCAGCGCGTTCTCGAGACCATTGGTGAAATTTTCCGTGAACAACCCGTGGCGTTCACCTGATTGCTCCAGGTAGGCCAGCAGGCCGTTGAACAGCAGGCCGTCCTTTCCCGGTTTGATGGCGAGATGCAGATCCGCAAGGCTGTTGGTCCGGGTATCGCGGGGATCGATGTTGACGATGAAGAGACCGGGGTTCTCTTTTTTCGCCCTGCCGATGCGCTGGTAGAGAACCGGGTGGCACCAGGCGGCATTGCTACCGGCCAGAACGATCATCATGGCGCGATCGAGGTCGTCATAACTGCAGGGAACGCAGTCTTCACCAAAGGCGCGCTTGTATCCTGCTACAGCTGACGACATGCACAGGCGTGAGTTGGTGTCGATGTTGGCTGAGCCAATAAAACCTTTCATCAGCTTGTTGGCGACGTAATAATCCTCAGTGAGCAGTTGCCCCGAGACATAGAATGCAACGGAGTCCGGACCATGCTGCTGAATGATTTCGCTGAATCGACCGGCAACGGTGGCGAGTGCCTGATCCCAGCTCACCTGTTCGCCGGCGATCTCCGGATAGAGCAGACGCTCCTGCAAATAAACTGTCTCATCAAGCGCAGAGCCCTTGGAGCAGAGACGACCGCTGTTGGCGGGATGCTCGGGATCTCCCTTGATGCTGACAATGCCATTCTCATCAAGGGTGGCAAGAACACCGCAGCCGACGCCGCAGTAGGGGCAGGTTGTTTTGACTGTGCTATTCATGGGCAGGATTATACTTGAGAACCTCTGAACCAGCCGATGGGATGGGAGTTCCGGGGAAGGGAAAATCCTATCTCCATGGTAACTTATTGATAATATCCTCTTCAGGCGTAGAGAAACCTGCCTGAGTGTTCTGGTCGCAATGCGACCTGATCAGAGCCTTCCTCGATGGCGTTGCAACTATTCAGCAGCCGTGAAATGTGTGAACCCGGTCACCGTTTCCCGGCCATCTTCAGAAACGCAGCAGGCAGGGATGCCGACAAGCTCACCCACAGGAGCGCTGTATCCCAAATTATTAGATTGAAGGAGCGCTAGTGCTCCATCAATCTTGTCTCCCGCGGGTTGGGAGTGAGTGGGCTACGCGGCATCCTCCTTGCTGATCAGGGTGAGTTCAACCTCCTTGGCTTCACCGGTTGCCGGCTTTTCCTTGTCGGCAGGATTTCGCTGTTTGTCATAGAGAAATTGCAGCACTTCATGACGGTAGTGATTGTACTCTTCCGATTCCGACATGGAGACGCGATCGCGCGGCCTCGGTAGATCGATATTGAGGATTTCACCAATGGTCGCCGCCGGTCCGTTGGTCATCATGACGATGCGGTCAGAGAGCAGCACCGCTTCATCGACATCATGGGTAATCATGATGACGGTATTGCCAAGTTCCGCATGTATCTCCATCAGTGAATCCTGTAAATGGGCGCGCGTCAGGGCATCCAGTGCACCGAAAGGTTCATCCATCAGCAGGACTTTCGGCTGCATGGAGAGTGCCCTGGCAATGCCGACGCGCTGCTTCATGCCGCCGGAGATCTCGTTGGGGCGTTTGTGCATCGCGTGGTCCATGTGCACCAGCTCAAGATTATGCTCGATCCACTCCTTCATTTCACGCTTGGGTTTTCCCCTGTAGAGCGGTTTGACCGCCAACTCCACATTTTCGTAGGATGTCAGCCAGGGCAGCAGCGAATGATTCTGGAAGACGACGGCGCGCTCCGGTCCGGGTTCGTTGACCTCTTTCTCGTCCAGCAGCACGCCGCCTTCTGTCGCCTGGTAGAGACCGGCAACAATATTGAGAACCGTCGATTTACCGCAGCCGGAGTGACCGATCAGGGAGATATATTCGCCCTTGTCGATGTTCAGATTGATTTTATCGAGCGCCCTGAACGGGCCTTCGGGCGTAGGGAAATCGATGGCGATTTCGCTCAGCACCAGGTGATGATGATGTGACATTATGTTTTCCTCGTAATCCGTTGATATTCCCTGGGGAACCTATGAATGATTCGATTGGGCTTCCTTAGTCGTTGTCCAAAAATAACTTCCCGATCCTGCTTGCCCTGTCGTCCGTCTTCTGCGTTCCAGCAAGAGTTACATAACGCTGCTATGCGCCCCTTGCTGCGCCTTGAAGACGAACAACATTGCTACGCGATATCGGGAAGTTATTTATGGACAACTCCTTAGCGCGTGATAGCGGCCTTGTCCCATGAAAATGATCGTTGCAGGGAGAGCATCATGCGGTCAAGGATAAAGCCGATAAAGCCGATAACCAGTACGGCAACCATGATGCGGCCGAGCGAGTTGGAGCTGCCGTTTTGGAATTCATCCCACACGAACTTGCCCAGCCCCGGATTCTGAGCGAGCATCTCGGCGGCGATCAGTACCATCCAGGCGATGCCGAGCGACAGGCGCAGGCCGGTAAACATCATTGGAATGGAGGAGGGTATGACGATTTTTATGACATGCGACCACCAGCTCAGGCGCAGTACCTTGCTGACATTGACCAGGTCCGAATCGATGCTGGTGACTCCCACAGCGGTATTAATCAGCGTCGGCCACAGACAGCAGAGCAGAACAGTCAGCATGGATGTCAGGTAGGACTTCGAAAACAGCGGGTCGTCGCTGACATAGACTGCACTCACAACCATGGTGACCAGCGGCAGCCAGGCCAGGGGGGATACGGGTTTGAATATCTGTATCAGCGGATTGAAGGCTGTATAGAGTCCGGGGCTCAGGCCAATCAGGATTCCTGCAGGTATGGCGATCAGCGAGGCGAGAATGAATCCGGTCATCACGGTAACGATGCTGGTACCGATCTGGTCTACGAATGTCGGCTTACCGGTGTACTTGCGGATCTTGACTTTGGCGCCCGGGTCTTTTTCCAGCTTCGCCGCATTGCGCTTCTCCTGGCGTACATAGAATGCGGCCTCTTTTTCGCGAGACTCATGGAATTCGTCAATCAGGGCGGAGCTCTGTTTCCAGGTCTCTGCCGGGCCGGGGAATTTCCCAAGCGAGGTGTCGATGAACGACGCAGAGACGCCCCAGAAGATCAGGAAGGCGGCAATTCCCAGTATCGGGGAGAGAATGTTTTTTGCACTCTCCCTGAACTGCTGCGGTTTCACTTCGCCACGCACGATCTTGAGCAGCGGCTCAAAGGGGTTGGTGAGTGATGGGATGATGTTCATGGCTAAACTTCCGGTAATTCGGTGAGATGGTGAAAAGGAGATCTCCCTGCATGCAGGGAGATCTTCCGCGGAGCTATGGCTTGTCGCTACCTTTCAGGCCGATGGGGAACTGTTTCAGATAGTCGTTCGGCCTGGAGCCGTCATAGCTGACGCCATCGATGAAGTTGTTATGTGCAGGACGATAGCCGCTCTCCTTGTCGAAATCAGGGAACTCGTCGGCTTTCATCTTGCCTTCCGCGATCAGCTCCTCGGCAGCCTTGCGGTAGATGTCGGCGCGGTATACCTTTTTCGCGATATCCATGTACCACTCATCCGGCTTCTCCTCGGCAATCTGTCCCCAGCGGCGCATCTGCGTCAAATACCAGACTGCGTCAGAGTAGTAGGGGTAGGTTGCAAAGTAGCGAAAAAAGACGTTGAAATCCGGCACTTCTCGCTTGTCGCCCTTCTCATACTCGAAGGTTCCAGTCATGGAGTTGGCAATGACATCTTTGTCGGCGCCGACATATTCGGGTTTTGACAGCATCTTCACGGCATCCATACGGTTGGCATTGTTATTCTCGTCAAGCCACTTGGCTGCACGCAGCATCGCCTTGACGATCCGTACCGTGGTATTGGGGTTCTTCTCGGTGAAGCCCTTGGTCATACCGAAAACTTTTTCAGGGTTGTCTTTCCAGATCTCGTAGTCGGTAATGACCGGAACACCAATGCCCTTGAAAACCGCCTGCTGGTTCCATGGTTCGCCAACGCAGTAGCCGTAGATGGTTCCTGCCTCTAGCGTTGCCGGCATTTGCGGCGGCGGGGTTACCGAGAGCAGTGCGTCAGCCTTGATCTGTCCAGTGATGTCTCCCTTGTCCGGTGCATAATAACCGGGATGGATGCCGCCTGCGGCAAGCCAGTAGCGGAGTTCATAGTTATGTGTCGAGACAGGGAATACCATCCCCATGTTAAAGGGCTTGCCCGCATCCTGATACTCCTTGACGACAGGTTTCAGCGCGTCGGCCTTGATCGGGTGGACCGGTTTGCCGTCGTCACCCATGGGAACGTTCTTCTTCATCTTCTCCCAGACGCTGTTGGATACGGTGATGGCGTTGCCGTTCAGGTCCATCGAGAGGGGCGTGACAATGTCCGCCTTGGTGCCGAAACCGATAGTTGCTGCAAGCGGCTGCCCCGCCAGCATGTGGGCGCCGTCGAGTTGACCATCGATAACGCCGTCGAGCAGCACTTTCCAGTTAGCCTGGGCCTCCAGGGTGACATAGAGGCCTTCGTCCTCAAAATAGCCATTTTCATAAGCCACGGCGAGAGGAGCCATGTCAGTCAATTTAATGAAGCCGAATTTCAGCTCATCTTTTTCAGGCTCTCCGACAGCGGCGAAAGACGTAGATGCGGCAAACCCGGCACCCAGCAGCAGGGTAGTGCAGGCGGCAATGCCGGCTTTTTTGAGAAGTCGTCTTCTCGGTATTTCAACGGATACACTCATTATTTCATCTCTCCAGAAAGATCAGATGGTTCATTTTGGATAAAAAAAAGCGCCCAGACGCTCAGGAGGGTGTACTCCTGTCGTCTGGACGCCTTTGTCCGGTCGCCGGCTAGCAGTGCTGGCTATACATCAGAAGACCGCCATTGGCCCTCTGATTGTCTGCTTTCTTATAAGCAGTTATCGTGCCAATACTCACTAGGAATTTGCAAGTAATTGAAATTTTGGGGAAACTAAACACCCTGATGGGCGACTGTTATTTCAAGTATTCATGAAATTCTAATATTATTCGTTTTTGCGCCTCGCTTTGGTGCAGGCTAATCGATTGTTGTGCAAGATGGCGGTAACTTCTCAATAAATCCGTGCATTGTTCGAGTCAGCGCATGGTCAGGATCAGCCTTTCAGGGACGCGTGAATACGTCCCTGGTCGCTTCCGGCGTCCTGCCTCTGGCGACACTGATACATCCTTGTATGACGTATGCTCTGATAAAACATCCCTGTTTTATACAGCCCTGAAAAGCAGACTCCCAACCCAGCTTCCTGCACGGGGTTATTGAGATGTTACAGATGGCGGGAGTAACGGTGTATTGAAACAGGTGATTAACAACTCTCTTTGTGAATCAGAGCACTTCAGATGCGATGATGACCTGTTCCGCAATCTCAGCAAGAGGTTTGCCGCGGTCCATCGCTAGTTTGCGCAGCGCCTTGTACGCCTGATCTTCGCTGCAATTTCGGAATTTCATGATGATTCCCTTGGCGCGATCGATCTGCTTGCGTTCCTCAAGCGCCGATTCGGCCCGTGACAACTTCTCGAGGATGCGCTGGTTTTCCCTGAAACGGGAGACGGCAACCTGCAGAACCGGTTTGAGACGGCGGGAGTCGAGTCCATCGACAACATAGGCCGAGATCCCCGACTTGACGGCAAGATCGATCAGGGTGCTGCTGTCATCGCGGGTGAAGACGATGATTGGCATCGGGCAATGGCTCGAAATCTGTTGTGTTTCCAGCAACATTTTTCCATCAGAGAGGTCGGCGATGATGACAATTGCATCGGCTTTGACGCTGCAAATGTGCGGATAGAGGGCTTCACCGGCGCTGAATTCGGCAACAACAATATGGTCGCTGGAGTTTATCTCATCGACAAAGTCGGGCACATGGGTGCTTGTTCCCAGCACCAGAGCCAAATGACAGGGAGGTGAGGCTTCTTTCATAACAACACAGGAAAGCAAATAATGTGCCAACGTCATTTTCTGACCAATGAGTGCTGTCGAGAAGAAATGGCGCACTATTCTGGTGCGATACGGTTCCTATAAGGGAGTGATTGGGGCTAGGAGCTTGTCCGAGAATAGAATACCTACTGTGGAAACGCCCTTTTGGCCAGATTTTCCGTCCATTATCGTTAAATAGCGCTGCTATTCGCCTCAAATGCACGAAAAATCTGACTCAAAATGGCGTCCCCTCGCTACGGCCCCTATTCTCGGACAGGCTCCTAGGCAAACAGCACCCCTGTCCACTCCCACTTAATGGAGTTAGGATCCACCAAGTCACATGCATGGAGTTATTGAGCCCTGTGGGGTAAGCGACAGCGCATTGCGCCGCATGCAAAGGTGCAATGCTCTGCGTTGATTGTTTCTACAACTCATCCGAGGCGAATTCGGCAAGGCGTGAGCGCTCTCCGGTGATCAGTGTGATATGCCCCGAGTGTTCCCAGTTCTTGAATTTGTCGACCACGTAGGTGAGGCCCGAGGTGGTCTCGGTCAGGTAGGGGGTGTCGATCTGCGCGATGTTGCCGAGGCACACGATTTTGGTGCCCGGGCCGGCGCGCGTGACCAGGGTTTTCATCTGTTTTGCCGTCAGGTTTTGCGCCTCATCGAGAATGATGTATTTGTTCAGGAAGGTGCGCCCGCGCATGAAGTTGATGGAGTGGATGCGGATACGCGACTGCAGCAGATCATCCGTTGCAGCGCGGCCCCACTCTCCGCCGCCCTCGGTCTTGGTAAGCACTTCGAGGTTGTCCATCAATGCCCCCATCCATGGCGTCATCTTCTCCTCCTCTGTACCCGGGAGGAAGCCGATGTCATCGCCCACCGGAACGGTAACGCGGGTCATGATGATCTCGCTGTAGAGGCCGTGGTCGAGCACCTGGGTCAATCCCGCCGCCAGCGCCAGCAGGGTCTTGCCGGTTCCGGCGACGCCCAGCAGCGAGACGAAATCGAGGTCAGGATCCATGAGCATGTTCAGCGCAAAATTTTGTTCGCGGTTGCGCGCCATGATGCCCCACACCGAGTGGCTGGCATTGCGATGGTCGGTCGACAGTTCGATGATGGCATGGTCATCATTGAGTGTTCGTACAATGGCTTCAAAGCCGGAGGATTCATCGTCAAAAAAAAGCGACTGTCCATGATGCCAGTTTTTGATTTCAGGTCCGCAGATGCGGTAGAAGGTGTGTTCGTCCTGCTGCCATGATTCGACATCCTTGCTATGGGTTTCCCAGAAGTCTGCGGGCAGGACGGTGAATCCCTTGTAGAGCAGGTCGACGTCATCCAGCACCCGGTCGTTGCTGTAGTCTTCGGCATTGAGGCCGACAATCGCGGCCTTGATGCGCAGGTTGATGTCCTTTGAGACCAGGGTGACCGGCTCCTGATGCTGTATTTGCAGGGCGAGCGCGGTGCCGAGGATATTGTTGTCCGGGACATTTCCGGGCAGGGAGGAGGGCAGCGACGGCGGCAGTTCGCTGGTCTGGAAAAACAGTCGTCCGGAGACGGGCTGCTCATCGTCTTTATTATTGCCGCCCCATCCGGGGAGTTCCAGTCCCTGCTCGATCTCGTCCTTGCTGGTATCGATGATCAGGTCATCGAGAAAGCGACTCACCTGGCGCACGTTGCGCGCCACTTCCGAGGTGCCCTTTTTGGCATGATCGAGCTCCTCGAGCACCACCATGGGGATGAAGATGTTGTGCTCCTGGAAGCGGAAGATTGCGCTGGGATCGTGCATCAGCACATTGGTATCCAGCACGAAGAGGCGTTTGGGATCATCCATTGTTGTCAGCCTGTTGGTATAGTTTCATGTGACTTCTCAATAATTTCGTGTATGTGAGAAAATGCTATCGCATTTCTATCGTGGTCGGAAGACCACTCCTACATCTGACGTCACATAGAACTGTAGGAGCGGTCATCTGACCGCGATCACGCATGGGACTATTGTGAGATGTTACAGTTTCATTGAGAGTTTAGTTGTGGGTTTTGTTGAGTGTTTTGACAGCTTCGAGAACCTCGTCGGCATGTCCCTTGACTTTCACCTTGCGCCACTCCCGGTAGAGTTTGCCATCGGGGCCGATCAGAAAAGTGCTGCGCTCGATGCCCATCACCTGCTTGCCATACATATTCTTCATCTTGATGACATCAAACAGGTTGCACAACTGCTCCTCCTTGTCTGAAACAAGGTTGAACGGGAACTCCTGTTTCGCCTTGAAATTCTCCTGCGCCCTGAGGCTGTCTCTGGATGCACCCAGGATGGAGCATGACTGGCGTCTGAACTTGTTGATGATAGCGCTGAAATCTCTACCTTCCTGTGTGCAGCCGGAGGTATTTGCACGAGGGTAAAAATAGATGACCAGCGGCTTGCCAAGATAGTCGCTGAGTCTGACATGTTTGTCTCCTGTGATCAGGAGTTCAATGTCCGGGATTTTTTTGCCGATCGCAACTGTTTGTGTCATTCAATTCTTCACTCTATGTGTAATGATGCTTTCTATTACCACCATTTTTCGGTGACTCACCTTTTTCCTGCTTATATTGGCTCCAGTACTGCATCGAGATTAAGATTGTCGCAAAAATCCATGAACTCATCACGCAGGGCGGAGATTTGGACTTCGGAGGGTATGCCAATCTGCAAGTTGACCGTAAACATCGGTGTCCCTGTATGTGGAGCGGCATAGCTGGATGTATGCAGCTCCTCGATATTGATGTGATGCTGTGAAAAAAAGCTGGCGAGATGATGAACGATTCCCGGATGATCCAGGGCAAACACTTCGACACTATAAGGGCGTATATTATTGTCGGCAACACGGATGTCCGTGCGTTTGCTATGGATGGTCAGACCGAGTTTCGACTCCAGGTCGGGCAGCATAGTTTCCAGCATTGCTACCTGGTTCCATGCGCCTTCAATCAGCATCTGCACGGCAAACTCCCCACCCATGACTGTCATGCGGCTGTCATTGATGTTGAGCTCCAGATCATAGACGGCCCTGGTGAGGCGATCCACGATTCCTGTCTGGTCTTTACCGATGGCGGATATAACGAGTTGACTCTGTTTTGCTGGCACGAAATTTTCCCGGAATTCTGTTTTGTTGAAGTGTACACAGTTCAACGCGTGAACGCATCCAAATCTGAATGGGTTGATGAAATTCAGCGGCTGTCTCATGGTCAACAATTTTCATGAGTGGAAATATGCTATTCTAAAACTCAGGACTGAATCTTATTGCAAAGGAGTTGCATATGTCATCACAAGCCCCTGTTTTCATACTCACTCTGCTCATAGTCGCATCCACCGCGCACAAGCCAGCGCATACAACCGAGATATACCGCTGTGTCAGTGACGATGGCGCCATCTCTTTTTCCGACAGATCCTGCCGGCAGGTTTCGCAACAGAAAATCACAGTGGAGCCGATGCCAATCGTCGGTTGGGAGAAGGTCGAGGCGGTTCCATACAAGAAAAGATCCAGGAGAAAAAAACCTGGCCGCAGCAGCAAGGCTGCCAAACTGGCGAAGAATACTTCGAAATGTGACAAAACAAGAGCTCAGATAGAGAAGATCAATAGCAAGCTCAGGGCAGGTTATACGATCAAAGCAGGAGAGCGTCTCAACGAACGCCTGC
Source organism: Pseudomonadota bacterium (assembly GCA_034717755.1). Classification (GTDB taxonomy): domain Bacteria; phylum Pseudomonadota; class Gammaproteobacteria; order Chromatiales; family Chromatiaceae; genus Sva-25. Next base: position 17,930 of record JAYELV010000395.1, read on the forward strand.
GGGAGCTGGAGAGATTTCGCTTCAGAAACTGCCGCTGATCTTCTCCCTCTCCCATTGGGAGAGGGCTGGGGTGAGGGTCTACGAAAAATATTTGTGCCACTCCCTGCTGCTGTCGCCAAACACCAGGAAGTAGGGGTTCAGCAGGGAATCCTTGCAGTTGTATCTCAGCGGCTCGCCATTGGTTTCGGTGACCATGCCGCCGGCGGCTTCGACCACGGCCTGTGCCGCACCGGTGTCCCACTCCGAGGTGGGGCCGATGCGCGGGTAGATGTCGGCCTTGCCTTCGGCCACCAGGCAGAGCTTCAGTGAGCTGCCCATGGAGAGCATCTCATGGTCTCCGACTTCTGCAAGAAAGCGCTTCAGGCTCTCGCCGGCGTGGGAGCGGCTGCCGGCGACACGCAGCGGTGTGCGCGCCCTGCTGCTGGCGCTGATCTCGCTGATCTCTCCATCGCGTTCGACAAAAGCGCCTTCGCCGACAGTGCCGAAGTAGGTCGTCTCCTTGACCGGAACATAGACCACTCCCATGACGGGCTTGTGATTGTCGATGAGTGCGATGTTGACGGTGAATTCACCATTTTTATTGACGAACTCTTTGGTGCCGTCGAGGGGATCGATGAGCCAGTACCTGCTCCAGCTGCTGCGGGTTTCAAAGGGGATTTTTGTCGACTCTTCAGAGAGAACAGGTATCTCCGGGGTCAGCTTTTGCAGCGCATCGACAATGATGTTGTGCGCCGCCAGATCCGCTTCAGTCAGCGGTGAGCTGTCCTCCTTGGTATAGACATCGAAATCCTGTTGATAGATCTCGAGGATGGCGGCGCCCGCCTGTTTGGCGATGTCATTGATGGCGTTGATGTCGATTGCTTGTGTCATGTTTTAAGTCCAAGTAATAGCGTTGCGATGGCTCTCGCATCTGTAAAATCAGGATGGCGCAGCAGTTTATCAAGATTGGCCAGTTTCCATGGGATAATTTCCAGTTGTTCCGGTTCATCTCCCTGGAGGGGTGATGGAGTCAGGCCGGTTGCGACGACTGCATGGGATGTGTGACAGATATATCCGGGGGCGATATTGAATTTATGCAGATAGCGCAACTCTGCAGCAGCGTATCCTGTCTCCTCCTGCAGTTCGCGGTTGGCTGCATCGAGCGGCTTTTCACCGGCGTCAACCATCCCTTTTGGCAGTGACAGCTCGTAACATTCGTTGGCTGCCGCATATTCCCGTATCAGCAGGATGGTGTCATCATCCACAAAAGGGAGGATAATCACAGAATCCTGCCGGCTTCCCAGGAGGCGCTCGTAGGTGCGCGTGGCGCCATTGGGAAAGGTGATGTCCATCTCTTCAATATGAAAGATGCGGCTTTGTGCGATTTTACGTGTGTCAGTCACGACAGGCTGCTGGCGCATGACAATTCAACCAAAAGTGAGAAATTGTGAGTGACTCTAGTGACAAACCAGCCAATGATCAAGTGCAACTGATCGACTGGGAGCAGATCGATGATGTATTTCTGGACATGGACGGCACTTTGCTGGATCTGCATTTCGATAATCACTTCTGGCTGCAGTATCTGCCGGAACACTATGCAACTCTGCATGACATCACGTTCGATGCCGCCAGGGAAAAACTGCTGGCCATGTATGCCGTCCATGTGGGTACGCTCAAGTGGTATTGCATCGATCACTGGAGCGAAGAGCTGGGAGTGGATATCCTCAGCCTGAAGGAGGAGCTCGAGCACCTCATCCAGCTGCATCCGCATGTGGATGAATTTCTGCACATGCTGCAGTCGATGGACACGCGCGTTACGCTGTTGACCAACGCACATCCCAAAACCCTGGCATTTAAACTGCAGCGCATTCCTCTGGAGCACCGCTTTGATCATCTCATCACTTCGCACGAGGTGGGGCTGCCCAAGGAGAACCCGGCATTCTGGGAGAAGTTGCAGCAGCGGCATCGTTTTGATGCGCACAAAACGCTGTTTGTGGATGACAGCCTGCCGGTGCTTCACTCTGCGGATGATTACGGGATTCACAAAGTGATAGCGATCACTGCGCCGGACAGTACGCAGCAGCACAAAGAGGTCGAAGGCTTTATTGCAATACGGGATTTCTCGGAATTGATGTGAAGTATTCGTCATTTCGAGAATTAATTCTCAATGTGGCAGTAGAGTGCCAATATCTAAATAAGATTTCCACCACGAAGGACACGAAGAGCACGAAGAGACCATGTATCCAATTGTTTCTTCGTGGTCTTCGTGCGCTTCGTGGTGCGTCTTTTTCTACGATTTAGAATCGCAGCGTTACGATGCTTCATACAGACGTGGTAATCTCCCTGAGATTTTGTGCAATGCGCTCCGCTTATTGACACCCTACGGTATCATTCACCATCATTTTATTTTTGAGACGTTAATGGCTACTCTACTCACGCTACGCAACATGACTCTGGGCTATAGCGGCCCGCTGCTGCTCGATGGAGTGGATTTGACCATTCGCCAGGGTGAGCGCGTTACCCTGATCGGACGCAACGGCGAGGGTAAGTCGACCCTGTTGAAGGTGATCTCCGGATTGATTCAGGCGGACAGCGGTGAGCGCCAGGTGGTGCAGAATGCTGTCATCGCCTATATGCCTCAGGATATCCCCGCAGATCTGCACGGCACGGTGTTCGAGATCGTCTCCCAGGGACTGGAGGGACTTGCGGATGTGATTCTTGCATACCACAAGGCGACCCTGATGGTGATGGAGGATCCCGGTGAGAAGAATCTCGACTATCTGGCCAGGGCGCAGCAGGCGCTGGAGGATGCCGACGGCTGGCAACTGGAGCAGCAGGTGGAGAGCACTCTCTCAAGATTGTCCCTCGAGAGTGAGCAGGAGACGCAATTCAGCGCACTCTCAGGTGGACTCAAGCGGCGCGTGCTGCTGGCGCGGGAGCTGGTCAAAAAACCGCAGCTGCTGCTGCTCGATGAGCCGACCAATCACCTCGATATCGAGAGTATCCAGTGGCTCGAGCAATTCCTCAAGAGCTGGAACGGCAGCCTGCTGTTTATCACCCATGATCGCACTTTCATGCAGAATCTGGCAACCCGCATCCTCGAGCTGGATCGCGGCAGTCTGACCGACTGGCCGGAGGACTACCAGAATTATCTGCGCCGGCGCGAAGAGCGCGCTAATGCTGAGGCGAAGGAGAATGAACGTTTTGACAAACGCCTCTCCCAGGAGGAGGTGTGGATTCGCCAGGGAGTCAAGGCGCGGCGCACACGTAACGAGGGCAGGGTGCGGCAGCTCGAGGCGATGCGTGAGAAGTTCCGTCAACGCAGGAGTGTGCAGGGCAAGGTCACGATCAATATGCAGCAGGCTGAACGCTCCGGCAAGCTGGTGGCCGAAGTCGATAATATCAGCTACAGCTGGGATGGCGATCCTGTCATCCGGGATTTCTCCACCACCATCATGCGCGGCGACAAGATCGGCATCATCGGTCCCAACGGCTGCGGCAAATCGACGCTGCTGAATCTGCTGCTGGGAAAACTCGAGCCGCAGAGTGGAGCCATCAAAATTGGTACGGGGCTCGAGGTTGCCTATTTTGACCAGCTCAGGGCTTCACTGGATCTGGATAAAACTGTGCAGGAGAATGTCGGGGAGGGTTCTGATCGTGTCGAGATCAACGGCCAAAGCCGTCATATCATCTCCTACCTGCAGGACTTTCTGTTTGCCCCCGACCGGGTGCGTCAACCGCTGAACTCACTCTCCGGCGGAGAGCGCAACCGGGTGCTGCTTGCCAAGCTGTTTACCCGCCCGGCAAATCTGCTGGTGCTCGACGAGCCGACCAATGACCTCGACGTGGAGACCCTCGAGCTATTGGAGGAGTTGCTGATCAATTTCAAGGGGACGGTGCTGCTGGTGAGCCATGATCGTGCTTTCCTGGATAATGTCGTTACCTCGACGTATGTCTTTACCGGCGGCGGAAACATCGACGAAGCAGTTGGCGGTTATCAGGACTGGTTGCGTGAACAGCGTGCAGTGAAGAGCATTCAAGGCACTGAGAAGGTCACAAACAAGCCGCCCGTGAAACACCAAAGGCCTGCTGTCGAGACCAAAGTCAGCTATAAAATACAACGTGAACTCGAGAAATTACCTAAGGAAATAGAGTTACTTGAGAATAAAATAAAGAATATACATGAAGAGTTGGCGAAGCCTGAAATCTATACGGATCGCCAGGGTGAGGTTGCTGTGATTCAACAGCAACTGGCGCGAAGCCAGGCGCAGCTAGAAACACTCTACAGCCGCTGGGAGGAGCTGGAGCAGTAACGTCATGGCTAGGAGACTGTCCGAGAATAGGGGCCGTAGCGAGGGGACGCCATTTTGAGTCAGATTTTTCGTGCATTTGAGGCGAATAGCAGCGCTATTTAACGATAATGGACGGAAAATCTGGCCAAAAGGGCG
>JAYELV010000396.1:0-6588 GCA_034717755.1 Pseudomonadota bacterium
CTGCCAACTGCCAACTATCTTCTTCATTGTCATAAAAGGTTCACAATTCTGTCATAAACTGGTCACACGCAAATTTCATACTCTCCCCGTAATTTAACCGACAGGACTATTATCCAATGAAAAAGCTTGTTTTATCTGCTGCTGTTGCAGCACTCAGCATCAACGCTGCCCAGGCGGCTGGTCGTGACACCATCAATGTCATGGGATCATCAACCGTCTTTCCATTTGCAACTGTTGTAGCAGAGCGTTTTGGCAAGGGAACAGATTTCAAAACTCCGAAAATTGAATCAACAGGCACCGGCGGCGGCATGAAGATGTTTTGCGCCGGCGCAGGTGTTAAAACGCCTGACATGACCAATGCTTCACGCCGCATCAAGAAGAGTGAATTCGAGATGTGCCAGAAGAACGGCGTCAAAGAGATCACCGAAGTGATGATCGGCTACGACGGCATTGTCATCGCCAACTCCAAGAAGGCTGATGTGATGAAGCTGACACGCAAGGATATTTTCCTTGCACTGGCGAAAGAGGTTCCGGCGGCAGATGGCAGCGAGAAACTCGTGGCAAACCCCTACAAAACCTGGAAGGAAGTGAATCCAGCGTTGCCGGCAGATAAGATCGAGGTGCTGGGGCCTCCTCCAACATCCGGCACCCGCGACGCCTTTGCCGAACTTGCACTCGAAGGCGGCTGCAAGAAGATCGACTGGATCAAGGCGATGAAAAAGAGTGACAAGAAGCAGTACAAGACAGTTTGTCACTCTGTGCGTGAGGATGGCGCATACATCGAAGCAGGCGAGAATGACAACCTGATTGTGCAGAAGCTGGATGCCAACCCCAAGGCGCTGGGTGTGTTTGGTTTCAGCTTCCTCGATCAGAATGCAGATAAAGTGCAGGGCTCGACGATTGACGGCAGCGTACCAACGTTTGATAATATTGCCGATGGCAGCTACCCTGTTTCGCGTCCGCTCTACTTCTATGTGAAAAAGGCGCATGTTGGCAAAATCCCGGGAATGGCGGAGTATGTGGCCGAGTTCACCAGCGAAGCTGCCATGGGTGAGGAGGGTTATCTTTCAGATAAAGGCCTGATTCCAATGCCTGAAAAGATGCGCAAGGAAGTTCGCGACAACGCTGTCGGTATGAAGAACCTGGAACTCTAAAGGATTTATTTCAGACAGCATGGCTGCAAGGATGCGGCCGGAAATATTCCACACACCTTCTCACCTGAGAGGGTGTTTTCACTTGAAGTCATAACTCAACATGAATGTATCAACACTGCTGATTTCAATCGTCGTACTGGCCATTCTGGCCTACCTCTACGGGCGTCAACGCTCACTCGCTGTTGCAACTGCCAGCGGCGGGGTGCGTCATCTTCACTCCCTGCCGAGATACTACGGCTACATGACCGCACTCTGGTGTGGCCTGCCTGCACTCATCGTGCTGCTGTTATGGAGCGCGCTGGAGCCGACGGTGTTGAGCCAGCAGCTGATTGCGGCGCTTCCTGCAGAGATTCAGAGCATGCCTGAGAGCCAGCTTGGACTCTATCTGAATGATCTTAAACTGCTTGCCGCATCACCTCATCTGATGCAAGAGGCTGATCAGGTAAAAGTCGATGCAATCAACCATTGGCGCCACATGCAGGAGTTGAGCAACTGGTTCAAAACAGGAGTGGTTATCGTGCTGGCATTTGCCGGCATTGCATGGGGAGCAAGCCGGGTTTCGCAACACTACCAGGCGCGCAATTCAGTTGAGATGGTAATACGCACGCTGCTGATGCTGAGTTCCGCCATTGCTGTAGCAACAACCATTGGGATTGTGTTGTCTGTCCTGTTTGAAGCATTGCGGTTTTTTGAAGCCGTGCCGGTGTGGGATTTTCTGTTTGGCCTGGAGTGGAGCCCGCAAACAGCCATGCGCGCCGACCAGGTCGGTTCCTCCGGCGCATTTGGCGCCGTGCCGCTGTTTCTGGGAACCCTGTTGATCGCCACTATCGCAATGTTTATCGCAGTTCCTATCGGCCTGATGACTGCAATCTATCTCAACGAATTTGCCTCGAAGAGATTCCGCGCCTATGCAAAGCCGATGCTGGAGATTCTTGCGGGTATACCGACGGTCGTTTACGGGTTTTTTGCCGCACTCACCGTGGCGCCCCTGATTCGCACCATGGGTGAATCGATTGGTCTCACTGTTGCGTCTGAAAGCGCTCTGGCGGCAGGCATCGTGATGGGGGTAATGATTATCCCGTTTGTCTCCTCGCTGTCGGACGATGTGATCAATGCGGTGCCTGAATCCTTGCGCGATGGCTCCTACGCGATGGGAGCGACCAGGGTCGAAACGGTTCGCAAGGTGATCTTTCCTGCGGCATTGCCAGGGATCGTAGGCGGCGTTCTGCTGGCTACCTCGCGCGCCATCGGCGAGACCATGATCGTGGTGATGGCCGCGGGCCTGGCTGCAAAAATGAGCGTTAATCCTCTCGATGCAGTGACGACCGTCACGGTGCAGATTGTCACCCTGTTGACTGGTGATCAGGAGTTCGACAGCCCCAAGACCCTCGCGGCTTTTGCATTGGGCCTGATGCTGTTCATCACGACACTGCTGTTGAATGTCATCGCCCTCCATGTGGTGCGCAAGTACCGTGAACAGTACGAGTAAGAGCATGAATAATACTGAAAAGATCAAACGCAGCCTGAAAAAGCGTCACCGGCAGGAGAAGCGATTTATTCTGCTGGGGAGAATGGCGGTATTGACAGGATTTCTGTTTCTGACATTTTTGCTCGTCGATATCGTTACCAAGGCGTGGCCGGCATTTCAGCAGAACTGGATCAAACTCGAAGTCTCCTATGATCCGCAAAAACTGGGTGTTGAAGCGACAGCGGATGTGGCGGCGTTAAAAAAAGGGGATTATCGTGGAGCACTGAAAAAATCACTCTACGCGATGTTCCCTGATGTGACTCAGAGGCGTGACAAAAAGGCGCTCTTCAAACTGATCAGCAGCGGGGCGGAGTACGAGATACGCGACGCGTTGCTTGCGGCTCCTGATATGCTTGGAACAACCCAGCAGATATGGACGCCGGTTGATGATGATGTCGATAGTTTTCTCAAAGAGGAGCATTTACGGGAGCTTGAGCAGAGTCAGCGACGCGTCAAGGATAACCAGGTTGCCTGGCTGGATCAGCTCAAGGAGCAGGGGCGTCTCGAAAGCAGATGGAACTGGTCTTTTCTCACATCGAGTGATTCACGGGAGCCTGAACTGGCTGGTGTCGCAGGCGCGCTGAAAGGGACGATGTTGACAATCCTTGTGACGTTGGCCCTCTCTTTCCCGCTGGGGTTGGCTGCAGCCGTCTACCTGGAGGAGTTCGCTCCGCAGAATCGCTGGACGGACCTGATCGAGATCAATGTCAACAATCTGGCGGCTGTTCCCTCGATTGTCTTCGGCTTGCTGGGTTTGGCTGTGTTCATCAGCTTTTTCGGCGTGCCGCGTTCTGCGCCGCTGGTCGGAGGCATGGTGTTGACGCTGATGACCCTGCCGACCATCATCATTGCCAGTCGCGCATCACTGAAATCTGTGCCGCCAAGCATACGCGATGCTGCGCTGGCGCTGGGCGCCTCAAAAGTTCAGACAGTCTTCCAGCATGTGGTGCCGCTGGCGATGCCCGGCATATTGACTGGTACAATTATTGGTATGGCGCAGGCGTTGGGCGAGACAGCGCCTCTGTTGATGATCGGCATGGTAGCCTTTATCGTCGACATACCCCAGGGGATTACTGATTCGGCAACTGTGCTGCCTGTGCAGATCTATTTGTGGGCGGATAGCCCGGAACGCACCTTTATGGCAAAAACGTCGGCGGCAATTATTGTTTTGCTGCTGTTTATGGTGGCAATGAACTTGCTCGCTGTGTTTTTGCGCAAAAAATTAGAGCGTAAGTGGTAGGAGAATTGTATGAGTGAAGTAACTGGCATGACAGAAGCATTCGATGCGACACCTGTCGTTGATAGAGATCCGCTGGAGAGTGGGGCCCGCGTAGTTGAACAGCCTGATATTCACCAGGAGATCACAGGCACGGTGGGAAACCCGTTTACAGACAATCTCAAGATGTCAACCCGTAATGTCGATGTCTTTTACGGCGACAAGCAGGCGATTTTTGATGTCAGCCTGGATATTGGCGCTAACGAGGTAATTTCGCTTATAGGCCCATCCGGATGCGGCAAGTCAACCTATCTGCGCTGTCTCAACCGTATGAATGACACGATTCCCAGTTGCCGCACTACAGGTGAATTCCTACTTGATAAAGAGGATATCTATGCAAAAAGCATGGATCCTGTGCTGCTGCGCGCCAGAGTGGGAATGGTGTTTCAGAAGCCCAACCCTTTTCCCAAGTCGATCTATGACAACGTCGCCTATGCTCCGAGGTTGCATGGGCTTGCCGCTAACCGCGCAGAACTTGATGAGATCGTCGTCAGCAGCCTGCAGAAGGCCGGGTTGTATGAGGAGGTCAAAGATCGTCTTGATGCCTCTGGAACAGGGCTTTCCGGCGGCCAGCAGCAGCGTCTTTGTATTGCCCGCACCATTGCAGTGAGTCCGGAGGTCATTCTCATGGACGAGCCGGCGTCAGCGCTGGATCCTATCGCAACAGCCATTATCGAGGAGTTGATCGATGAGCTGCGGGCTAACTATACGATTGTCATTGTGACGCACTCCATGCAGCAGGCTGCACGCGTCTCCCAGCGCACTGCCTATTTCCATCTTGGCAAACTGGTCGAGGTTGGCGATACCAACCAGATATTTACAAATCCGCAGCACCAACTGACTGAAAATTACATCACCGGACGCTTTGGCTAACCGCAGGGGAATAGAGATGGATACCGATCTGAATTTGACACAGCATATTTCGAATCGCTTCAACGATGAGCTCGAGGAAGTGCGCAGCCAGGTTATGAATATGGGTGGGCTTGTAGAGAAACAGGTCAGCGATGGTCTCAAAGCTCTCCTTAAAGCCAAGAGCAAGTTGGGGGAGAAAGTCGCCTCTTCCGATTACAAGGTGAATGCCATGGAGGTGGATATCGATGAGCAGTGCACCCTGATCCTGGCGCGAAGACAACCTGCGGCCAGTGATTTAAGATTGGTGATATCCATCATCAAAACCATTACCGATCTCGAGCGCATCGGCGACGAAGCAGAGCAGTTGGGAATGTACGCGATCAAGCTGGCAGACGACAATATCAAGCCGTCGCAGTTCGTCGAACTGCGCCATCTTGGAGAGCATGTCAAAGGGATGCTGCATGATGCACTCGATGCGTTTGTACGCATGGATGTCGTGGCTGCCATGGAGACGATCGAGGCTTCGAGCACTCTCAAAGAGGAGTATGACGCCATCTCCCGTCAGTTGATTCTGCAAATGATGGAAGACCCGCGCCAAATCAAGAATGCACTGCACGTTCACTGGTGTGCAAGATCCCTCGAAAGGATTGGAGACCACGCCGAGAATATCTGTGAGTACGTTGTCTATCTGGTGAAGGGGCGCGATGTGCGTCATGTCAGTATTGACGAGATGAAAGCAGAGCTGGAAGAGTAGAGTCTGCAGCAGTTCTTTTTTCTCCACAGATGAACACGGATGCACACAGATTATTGCATTCTTCATCTGTGTTTATCTGTGTGCATCTGTGGATAAATATTTCAGAAATCGTGGTGCAATGCGGCAATGATTGTTCCTGACAATCTTATTGCACTTCCTCCATCCATGGAGGTCGCTGTCGCTTATTACACCCTACGTTGTACCAGAGGTTCTGCTTATGAGTGAGCTGTTTTCTGCAACCTTGCGGGCGTTAACCGAGAGAGATCCGTGGAAAAAGTGCGAGCTTGTTGCTGCATTATCCCGGGCCTGGCAGAGTGAATCTCTTGCATTTGATCCTGACATTCAGTTACCTGACATCTCCATAGCGGGACATCCCGACAGACCCGAACTGGTCAATCCACGTGATCTTCTGCAGCGTGGCTTGGGAAGCGCCGGGGGCAGGGCTGCGCTGATCCACGCCATCACCCATATCGAGTTCAACGCCATCAATCTCGCCCTCGATGCGGTGTGTCGGTTTCGACAAATGCCAGCAGAATTTTATACAGACTGGCTGAATATTGCTTCAGAAGAATCCAATCATTTCAATCTATTAAACGATAGACTTAATAAATTAGATTGTAATTACGGGGATTTTCCGGCACACAATGGACTGTGGGATATGGCGATGCGCACCGCGCATGATCCGCTGCATCGGATGGCGCTGATTCCACGTGTCATGGAGGCGCGGGGTCTCGACGTGACTCCCGGCATGATCAAGCGATTTCGCCGGGTTGGTGATCAGGAAACGGTCGAAATCCTGGAGGTGATACTGCGCGAGGAGATTGGCCATGTGAAAGCGGGAAGCCGCTGGTTCAACTATCTGTGTGAGCAGCGCGGTCTGGATACAGAAAAGACCTATCTCGACCTGGTGCATGCATACATGGGCAATGGACTGCATTGCCCGATGCATCTGCAGACGCGCCTGGATGCAGGCTTCAGTGAGTCCGAGCTGGAAAACCTGGCTCGCATGTGCCGCCAAGCCTGA
>JAYELV010000397.1:0-6532 GCA_034717755.1 Pseudomonadota bacterium
AAAACATCCCTGTTTTCGACCGCCATGGAAGGCGGAAGTGCCGAAAACGCAGGAGCATTTATTCGGCGGAAGCCCTGAAAAGCAGACTCCCGACCCTGCTTCCTGCACGGGATTATTGAGAAGTTACATACCTTCGTGCTCTTCGTGTCCTTCGTGGTGAGTATTTCTCTACGTTTAGAATTACTGTATCAGAGTGAAGCCATGGTGACTCTCTGCAGCACACCTGTGGTCGAAGCCATTTACGAGCATAGGCATCTCATTACAATTATTTATCACGACAGCCCTGCAAATGGATAGTGCAGGATGGTACTGAAACATTAGTGTTATAGTGTAAAATCAACTGTGAATATAACATCAAGAGAAGAACATGAAACGAATCTCGATTATGGTGACTTGCCTCTCCCTTCTACTATTGAGCTCGCTGGTATGGGGTGGAGAAAACCAAGATCCTGACCTGGTCATCATCACCGGAGCACACTGGACAACTGCATCCCGCGATGAAAAGGTAGCCTACCTGTTTGGTATAGGCAATATGCTGGAAGTCGAGCAGGCCATGCAGGGCAAGAATCCATCCCGGCACATCCGTAAAAACAGTATCGTTCCAGTCCTGATTGAAGGACTCAAAGGCACATCGATCACCAAAGTAAGAGAGATGCTCGACCATTGGTATGAGAAAAACCCCGGTCAAAGAAATCGATCTGTCATAGAAGTTCTTTATACAGAATTTGCTATTCCCAATATCGGATCCTAAGGAGTTGTCCATAAATAACTTACCGATATCGCGCAGTCATGTTGTTCGTCTTCAAGGCGCAGCAAGGGGCGCATAGCAGCGTTATGTAACTCTTGCTGGAACGCGGAAGAGGGACAACAGGGCAAGCAGGATCGGGAAGTTATTTTTGGACAACGACTAAGCTAAATAAACAAAAGGTGTAATACGAGATGAAAATATTTACGATTTCCTTACTCGCCATGGCGCTGCTTGGCTCTGTGGCTTGTACTGATATGACCAGAGAACAGCAGGGAACCCTCTCTGGCGCAGGAATTGGCGCAGCTGCCGGCGCAGGGATTGCCGCATTATCAGGTGGCAGCGGCTGGACCGGTGCGGCAATAGGCGCCGTAGCAGGTGGAATTGCAGGAAACATAAAAAGCAAACAATAACGGATTATGGGCTGAAGCTGCTACTCTTGCGGATAATCTCTCAAAAGTTTCACATTGACTCATCGACTATCCCGGGAGTATGCGGAATGAAGCGAAGCTTGATTATGACTGTTTTGTTAGTGCTGCTGCTGCCGTTGTCAACGCAAGCAAAAGATGACATTTCAGAAGGATATTTCCCTCAACAGATGACAGCCAGGGAACTGCTGCAGGCGTGTGCATCCAGCTCGTTGACCAGAACCGGACGGCAACGCAAGCGCTATTGTCACGGCTTTGTCAGTGGCGTCGAAGAAGGCATACGCCTGTTTCAGCGAAAAGCTTCATCTACGCAGGCTTTCGTGGTTTGCGCGCCTGATAACACATCATCGCGGCAATTTGCTGAAGCATTCATGCGATATGCCGGTCGCAAGAGTGTGAATCTGGATAAATCTGCTGCGATGGTTACTCTCAATGCACTGCAAAATGCATATCCCTGTGCTTCAGAGCCTACACAATAATGAGAACCCCAAACAGCATAATCCCGGAGCCTGTTCCCGGACAACTAAGGAATTATGTGCTCATAACGCTTGTCGGTGAGTGACTTTAGAAAAGCGACAAGTGCGTTGATGTGTTTGTCATCCAGGGCGGGGCCGGTTTCCAGCTCTTTCAGGGAGATGGCAGCCTCGACTTCAGCTCTTCCCCAGCGCTCTCCTGCTTCCGGGTTGACTGTGCGTTTTTTGCTCTGAGGATGACCTGCGTTATCACAATGCTTCCCTGACGCCGGTAGTGAATCGTGACGATCTCACCCGGCTGCAGCGTTTTCAGGATATTGGAGAGATCTCTGAGGCCATGCACTGCAGTGTCATTCAATTGAATGATGACATCTCCCTGCGTCAATCCCGCTGCCATTGCGGGTGAACCGGGTGTGACGCCATGCAGTCGATAACCTTCACCCTGGTAGCTGAAATCGGGAACAGTGCCCAGAGTGACTTTGCGCTGTTTGCCGGATTTCGGCATGCTGCTCCTGCCTGCGGGCAGTGTGGCTGTCATCCGCTCATCACGACCTGCCAGATACTCCAGCGCCTCTTTGGTCACCGTGGCGACTTTCACCAGACCTTCGGCATCAATTTTTTCCGCTGTATCGGTCGGGCGATGGTAGTCCGGATTGACTCCGGAAAAGAGCTGCACGGCAGGAATCCCTGTCTCATGGAAGCTGACCTGGTCACTGGAGTCGAGTTCTTCGGCAACCATGGCGATGGGAATACCACTGACATATCCGATGCCCCTGAAGATATGCGGCCACTCGCTCGCAGAGCTCGCTCCCAGCACCAATAGCTTATTGTCGCCCAGGCGACCGACCGTATCCAGATTGATCATGGCGAAGATGTTGTCCGCCGGATTTGCCTTGAGTCGTTCGATGTAGTGTTTCGAGCCCCTGCGGCCCGCCTCTTCGCCGCTGAAAGCCGCAAGTACGATGTTGCGGTCTGGCTTGAAATCCTTGCCAAGAACACGCGCCAGTTCCAGCAGCACCGCGACGCCGCTGGCATTATCGTCGGCGCCATGATGAATCTGCCCCTGGTTGCCGTCCCGGACATCGGGCCAGCCACGGCCAAGGTGGTCATAGTGTGCGCCGATCACGATGCTTTCATTGCGACGTTTCGGATCAGCTGCGGGGATGACCGCAATGACATTTTTCAGCCGGGCAGCACGTACGGGATCACCACCGCTCTCCTGCCAGCTCTGAAAAAAACTGCCGGGATCATCTCCCGCCGGCTGCAGCCCGGCCTCGCGAAATGCCCCGGCGATATACTCTGCGGCCTGATCCAGGCCGGGCTCCCCAAAGCCACGTCCCTGCAATGCATCACCGGCAAGAAAGCGGACCGTCTCCAGCATGCGTTTGCTATCGAATACAGACGGGGAATCGATGAGCGCCTCCCGCCTTGCCAACTGACCACGTTCGGCGTTCTCTGCAAACATCGCCGTCAGGGGTGAACGCTCTACCTGCCAGCGGCCCTTGAGCTGATTTTCAGGCTCTGTGCCGGAAAACGCCAGGTAGCTGTATTTGTGATAATGAGGCAGCTTGCGGCCCAGGCCGGGCAGTGATTCGGGCAGGTCGGCGGCAATAAAAGCACGCGAGTGCTGTCCGCCCTGCTGATGCCGCGTCACCAAAGCCAGCGCATGCCCGCTGCGGGGGAGACTCGTCTTTCCAATGGTGAGGCTGTCCGCTTTGAACTGCACACCATTGGCAGACAGCGCAGTGGTCATTTCTTCAGCGTGGCGGTTTTCCCAACCCAGCACAACGATCGACCGCTGCTCCGGCAGAGTCTCCAGCTCATCGTCCCAGGCGAGCGTCACGCTCTCCGGTCCCATCCTGGCAAGATCCTCCGCGAAGCGCCGCCAGGCCTTTTTCATGACAGGCGTTGCCGTGCTCGGCAACACCACCAGCATGCTGTTGCTGCCAAACAGTTGCGTAAAAGCCGGCGGCGTCTCCTCCAGCGCCAGCTTGCGGAAAAGATCAAATTCAGGATCGATATCGATGCGCTGAGGCAGTGAGGAAAGTTCGATCTCAAATTGCTGCCGCCTGTGCTTCATTGCAACAATGCTCTGGTGCGCCTGTTTTTCTCCATTCAGCGTAACAGCAACCGGAATCAGCAATTGATAAGCCTTGCCGGGCTGGGTCTGAGAAAGCTGGAATGTAAGATGGTACAGATCCCCTCTTTGGCTGACCTCACTGTTTGTCAGTTTCAGTGCCGGTGCACCGCTTCGATCCACCCACTGCTCAAATATTGTGCCAAGGGGTTTAGTGAAAACCCCCTCGAAGCTTGCTCTTAGATCGTCAAAAGAGGCTTTCTGAAACTGCCACTTGCGGTAAAACTGCTGCAGCCCTTCGGTGAAGAGACGATCGCCCAGCTGCTGCCGCAGCATGTGAAACAGCATCATCGTCTTGCCGTAGCCGACAGCCTCTGATGCGGAGCTATGCCGGCCACGAAAACTTTTGAGCGGGAAATCACGCCCTGCGGCGGCATAGTCAGTATATTTCTGCAGGCTCTGCTGGCGATACCCCACACCCCCGCCCTGCTGCTGCTTGATCAGGTGATCCGCCAGGTAGGCCGTCAGCCCCTCGCTCCAGTTGCCGGTGGAGAAATCCACATAGACGCCGTTGCCCCACCAGTTGTGCAGAATTTCATGGGGATAGGAGGAGTTCAGGATGAATGGCAGGCGGATCACCTTAGATCCAAGCAGGGTGAAGGAGGGCATGCCGAAACCTGTCTCCCAGAAGTTCTCCACCAGGGCGAATTTGCTGTAGGGATAAGGGCCCAGCAGTTGTTGATACATGCCGAGGTAACGGCCGGTTGCATCCAGGTAGTCGTTGGCAAGTTTCTCATCCTGCTGGCGCAGGAATACCTGGGCAATAACTTCACCACTGTCGCGGCTGTACTCGACAAATGGCGCCGCAATCAGGTAGATCTCCTCCTGCGGGGTGTTCGAGACCCATGTGTCAATTGCGTTGTGTTCTCCCCGATGGTGACGAACCCGCTGCCCCTGGCTGACGCTGCTCCATGCTGCGGGCAGGGTGACCTCCAGTTTGAAATTCAGCCGTTCATCAACATCAAATTGCGGATACCAGAATGTGCCGCCCGCCAGATAGACCCCCTCGGAGCCGATCAGCCCCGGAGTGTCTCTGAAACCACGCGCCTGCTCCCTGCCGTAAGCCTCCAGCGGATGGTGGATGACTCCCTCGTACTCGATGATGAAAGCATCGAGGCCGTCATCAAGTTGCAGCCTGAATTGCTGTGCCAGGCTTTGCTTGTCCACATCGAGCGGCTCGATAACAACACCCTGCGTCAACGAACGCGGCTCAAGACCAGGATGCAGCGAAAAAATCTTTCGCCGCGGAGAGCCTGCGGCAAAAGTGACCAGATCCCGGGCGTGGATGTGGTGATGCTGCGGATCCAGTTTGATTGTCAGCGCATGCTGGATAACACTCTGCGCCGCTGCAATGCCAGGGAAAGCAGTAAGAAAGAGCAGAGTTGCCAGTGAACGCTTCATTAACCGCAACCCTGTGGTGTGTCTCTTTTTTAACCACAGATACACACGGATGAACACGGATCTTGAATGATTTTGGGCTGTTGGTGTTTGATGCATCAGTTGTTGGTTCAGTGCTGTGACCTGGTGTATTTTTTCTGAAACCGTAATCTGTGTTTATCTGTGTTCATCTGTGGCTCCCTTCCTGCCAATCTGCGATGAAGATATCTGTTGCACGGGGCTTTTGCGGATTCCTGTTGGCGCCGAAAACCAGTTTTTTTCCATCCGCGGAAAACATCGGAAAGCTGTCGAAGCCATCGTTGAAAGTAATCCGCTCCAGTCCACTGCCGTCGCTGTTGATCAGGTAGAGTTCAAAGTTGTGGCCATAGCGCTTGATCTCCCCTCGCCAGTCATCCATGTTGCTGGAAAAGATGATGCGCTTACCGTCCGGATGCCACGAGGGCGCCCAGTTAGTGGCGCCATTGTCGGTCAGGCGCTTTTTACCGGAGCCGTCGCTATCCATCACCCACAAATCCAGTGGCGTCGACTGTATGTAGTTATCCTGCATGTTGGTGCGCCACTGCGCCCTCTCCTCCTGCGTTTGCGGATGCCAGGCGCGCCACACGATCTGTTTGCCATCGGGAGAGAACCAGGGCCCGCCGTCATAACCCACCGCGTGGGTTAGACGCACGACATTGGCGCCGTCGGCGTCCATGATGTAGATATCGAAGTCGTTGTCGCGCTGGGAGCCGAAGACGATCTTTTGGCCATCGGCAGAGATGATCGGTTCGGCATCATAGCCGGGATTTTGCGTCAGTTTTATGAGGCCGCTGCCATCGGCATTTCTTTTGTAAATATCATAGGGATAGAGCGGCCAGGCATAGCGTATCCCCTCGGGGAAGAGCTGTTTCGGTGGACAGTCACCATCGAGATGACTGGTAGAGGCAAACACCACTGCGCTGTTGTCAGGATAGAAAAATGCGCAGGTATGCGCTCCGTTATCAGGGCTTACCATGCGCTTTTGCGACCCGTCGATACGCATCGTCCAGATCTTGTCACAGGCATATCCACCGCGATTCGACTGGTAGATCAAGTGTTTGCCATCAGCACTGAAATAGGCTTCGCCATTGTCCCCCTCAACCGTGAGTTGGGTGACGTTAGCCATATGCTTGTCGACTGGCGGTTGGGATTGGCCTTGCGATGAATCTCCTGCAAAAACCACCGGATGAAGAGATATCGTCGTGAGCAGGCAGAGAAGAGAGGCAGCTGTAATCTTGTCAGTCATGATGATTGAACGAGTAGTCAAAGAGATGTATCTTGAAGACTACCTTGCATCATGTACGATTAGATTGCAATCTCCTACACAGCTTAT
>JAYELV010000398.1:0-22104 GCA_034717755.1 Pseudomonadota bacterium
TTTCTTGTCTTGCTGCATACTGCCAACTGAAGACTGCAAACTTTCTTGTTTCGCTGATAACTGCCAACTTTTTTCAATAGAACAGTTCGGTCGCCGGATTGAGAAGTTTGATGAGCGGATTGCAGGTGGTCAGGGAACAATTGCGATAATCGAAAAGTCCGGGGCCTTTTCTATCAGTCACCCGCTTTGACTCCCTGCGCACCTGATCGAATTCAGCCTGGAAGCGTTGACGAATCGCTGTATCATGCTGCAGATCGATAAGCACACCGTTTTCGGTGTTGAATCTCTGGCTCAGGGAGTCAAAGTTGGCGCTGCCGAAATAGGCCATGCGGTCATCGACGATAAAGAGCTTGCTATGCAGAAGTTTGCGCTGCTGGTATTCATACAGATCGATATCCTGCTCGTGAACAAAAGCAAATGAGCGCGTCAGGGCGAGGCCAAAAATGTTCACCAGCTCATCTCTTCTGGTGGTGTAGATCTCTATATGCGCGCCATTGCCTGCCGCTGATGCCAGTGCCTGTTTTATCATCCGCGTAGGAAAAAAGTAGGGTGTAATGATGCGCACCGACTTTTTCGCCGAGGCAATGATTTCCATGAGCTGCACAAACATGCCTCCATTTCTCTGTTTGCGTGGCGGATCAGTCACATAGTCGATCCCGGAAACCTGATATTTGCGTGGAGCTGATCTGCCGGGGTTGCTCTGTTTGGAAAAGGCCTCGTCGATCATCCTGTTGGCTACAGGAAGATGCATCTGCAGATAACGTTCGATCTTTTTCCGGTATCTTGCCGCAACTGTTGTTTGCATATCCTCATGCTGCTCATCCAGATCCCACAGCGGTTCCGGGAAGGAGATCTCCCAGGTCACCTGGTTGTCCCACAGTTCGAGATAGCTTTTCAGTGCGTCGTGAAGGATTTTGCTGCTACTGATCATCATGTCGCTCTCGACACATACCATCGAGATGGTGCTGCAGGCATGGGAGTTGGAGCTGCCAATAAAAACCTCGTCATCAATGATCATCAGCTTGCTGTGCATACGGCGATTGATAGCAAACAGCCTCTCCTTGGGGTTGTAACTTTGCACTTTGACTCCGGCTGAGACCAGCAGTCTACCCGGCGCCTGGACTGCGTAGAGTGATGACACCAGGCCATCATAGATTAGACGCACATCCAGCCTTGAACCATCTTTGTTGCGCCTGCCGGCGGCTTCCATCAGTTTGGCGGTGATCGCCCGGCCATAATTGCCATCACCCATAATATGCTGAGCAAGATAGATTCTCTGTTTTGCCTTTGAGATCTTGTTCAGTATGGTTGCACCAAGTTCATCCTGTTCGATAAAGGTGATCTCATGGTTGCCATCAGCGGATGCGGCTTGCAGCGCAGGAAAAGATGCAGCTGTCATGCACAAGCACAACAGCACGAGGTAGTTTCTCATTCAGTCAGCAGCCGCACAGATGTTTCGGCCGTTGATTTATCAATGCTCAACTCGATTTCACAGTATTCGGTATATTCATTATCAGGCGAGGGATCATCTGCGCAGCTGCACCCGGGGATGATTCCTGTATAGAAGATGCCGGATTTGACACAAATTGAAGTATCCTTCTCTGAAACTCCGAGAATCACGACAGTGAAATTCTCTTCGATGGCGTAACTGCTGTGCGACAGCCCCTGCTGCAGAGGCAGCAGCTTGCCATCCATAGATTGGATCTCCTGCTTTAGAATTTCTCCAAAGGCTGGAGTATTCCAGGCATTTAAGGCTTTTGATAATTGCATTTCAAGTCATTATGCTGTCATTACATAAGCAGAGAAGATTCCGCATCCCATCCAGGGAGATGACGGCGTATCCGAGGCTCCTCGCAATGACAGATAAGGGGCCCTCACTACTCAGTCCTCACGACTCAGTCCTATCCTTATCTCACAGCTTTTCGGCGCCACCCATGTAGGGTTGCAGCACTTCCGGGATGCGAATATTGCCATCTTTGTCCTGATAGTTTTCCATCACCGCAACCAGGGTGCGACCTACGGCGAGGCCTGAACCATTGATGGTATGCAGCAACTCCGGTTTACCGCTTTCGGGGTTACGCCAGCGCGCCTGCAAACGGCGCGCCTGGAAATCGCCAAAGTTGGAGCAGGAGGAGATTTCGCGATACTTGCCCTGCCCCGGCAGCCACACTTCCAGATCGTAGGTTTTTGTTGCCGAAAAACCGAGGTCGCCTGTACACAGAGTAACAACCCGGTAAGGCAAGCCGAGCTGCTGCAGAATCACCTCGGCATGAGCGGTGAGCTGCTCCAGCACATCCTCTGAATCTGCCGGGCGCACAGCCTGCACCATCTCGATCTTTTCAAACTGGTGCTGGCGAATCATGCCACGCGTGTCCTGACCATAAGAACCCGCCTCGCTGCGAAAACAGGGGGTGTGCGCTACGAAACGCCGGGGCATATCCTTGTCGTCAATGATTTCATCACGCAGGATATTGGTCAGCGGGACTTCGGCCGTCGGAATCAGATAGAGCGGAGGCTCGCCATCGACCTTAAACAGATCCTCCTCAAATTTCGGCAGCTGGCCGGTTCCATAGAGGCTGGCGCTGTTCACCAGAAAGGGGACGTAAGTCTCGACATAGCCGTGCTGCTGCGTATGTACATCCAGCATGAACTGAATCAGGGCGCGTTGCATCCTCGCAAGCGAACCGTTGAGGACGACAAAGCGGGAGCCGCTGATTTTAGCCGCCGTATCAAAATCCGCCCAACCTTTGGCTGTACCCAAATCAACATGGTCCGCGGCTTCAAAATCAAACTGCGGCAGTTCACCCCAAAGACGCTCTTCACGATTCTGCGCCTCACTCTCTCCCTGCGGCACACTCTGGTGCGGCAGGTTAGGAACTTCCAGCAGCATCTGTCTGAGTTGTTGCTGAATCCCGCCCAGTTTTTCCCGGGTAGTCTTGAGCTCATCGCCTATGTCAGCCACGGCATCCAGCAGAGGCTTGATATCTTCTCCCGCCGCTTTGGCCCGGCCAATCCCTTTTGATTGCGTGTTGCGCTCGTTTTGCAATTGCTGGGTAAGGACCTGCAGCGCTTTGCGCTGCTCTTCCAGGGATTTGAACTCTTCTACATCCAGCTTGAAGCCTCGGCGTAAAAGTTGTTCTGCGACCGCGTTCAGGTCGGTTCTGAGAAGTTTTGGATCTAGCATTTATGCTTACTCTTGTGACGATCTATGATTTTATACCAAACTTTGAAAGCTCAGCACATCCTACTGCAGCAATTCTCAATACACCAATAGAATGTCGACATTTTAAAAGACTTTTACCACGAAGCTCACGAAGACCACGAAGAACCTACTGGATACAAAAATATCTTCGTGCTCTTCGTGTCCTTCGTGGTGAACATCTCTTTACATTTAGAAGTGTTGCGCCCTATGACAGCAATGGACTACGGTAGCATCAGATGGCCCTGGCGATGAGGGTTCCCATCCAGGCGGCAAATATGCAGGTGATAACCGATGCAGCGATGTTGAAACCAGCCCTTGCAACAGCGCCCTCCTCCAGCAATAGCAGGGTTTCAAGCGAGAAGGTGGAGAATGTTGTAAAGGCTCCCAGAAAACCAACCATCAGCAGCGCCCGTATCTCGGGCGAGAGCGTCATGCGTTCAAGCAGCCATACCGAGAGAAAACCCATCAACAGGGAGCCCAGCAGGTTGACGGCCAGCGTGCCCCACGGGAAGGCGCGCCCTGTCAGAGAATAGACCCAGCTAGAGAGCAGGTAGCGTCCAATGGCGCCAGTGGCGCCGCCAGCTCCAACCATTAACAATTGCATCATGGCGGATATCAGCTGGACTAGTGTTTTAACTGCCGGTTAACTAGTTGCAGGTCAGCCTCTTTAATCGTACCGGCCGCATCCTTCAGACGCAGATGATTCAGCACATATTCGTAACGGGATGCAGCAAGTGCGCTGTCAGCCCTGAAAACATCCCGCTGCGAATTCAGCACATCCACCAGGGTGCGGTTGCCAACCTCATAACCCGCCTGGGTCGCCGCCAGTGCGCTCTGCGTCGATACCGTGGTCGCCTTTAACGCCTCGACCTGGCTGATGCCGGAAAGAATGCCGCGATAGGCGTCATGGGAATTTCGTGTCACCCTGCGTTTGGCCGCTTCCAGACCCGAACGTGCTGCACGCAACCTGGAGCGCGCCTGTCTGGTGCTGTGCGTAACGCGTCCACCTGTGTAGAGAGGGATATTCAGTCGCAGGCCGATTCTGGCATCATCATCGTTATTGATGAAAACATCTCTGCGGCCGGAATCATTATAGGTGGAAGCTCCGGCAACTACGTCAGCCGTGGGATAGTGGCCGGAACGGATCACCTCGACCTCCTTCTCTGCTATCTTCACCTCCTCCTCTGCAGCAATAACGTCCGGATTGTTTTTCAAAGCCGTATCGTTCCAGTGCTTGATACTGGCCGGTTTTGGACCGACAAGGGGGATTTTTTGTTTGAGTTTTGCCAGTTTTCCGGGATCCTTGCCAATAATTTCACGCAGCACCTCCCTGCTGTTCTGCAGATCGGTCTCGGCCAGTATCTGTGCAGAGCGCGCTCCATC
Source organism: Pseudomonadota bacterium (assembly GCA_034717755.1). GTDB lineage: Bacteria > Pseudomonadota > Gammaproteobacteria > Chromatiales > Chromatiaceae > Sva-25. The sequence goes on from JAYELV010000398.1 coordinate 4,586, forward strand.
GTAGCGCGCCTGGGACTCATGCACATCGGTGATTGGAATCAAGCCGACATCATAGCGTTGTGTTGCCTGATCCAGCTGCTTGAGAATAGCGCGTGTTTCTGCTTTGCTGAAGGTGACATTGTCTTCTGCGGCGAGTACACCGAAGTAGGCCTCCGAGACACGCATGATCAAGGTCTGCTCATCGCCCTGATAAAACGCCTCGGCCTGATCAACAATATGGTCAGCCTGTTTGTAGCCCATGTAAGCGCCCCTGTCATAAAGCGGCTGTGACAGATCGATGGCGGCTTCGGTTCTGTTCCAGCTGTCATTCTGTCGACTGGTGATGCCAGTCCCTGCGCCGGAGACAAAAATCTGTGGCAGCAAACCGGAACGGGCGATCGGTTTTGCTTCGCGAGCGGCTTCAAGCGAAGCCTCTGAGCCCAGTATTTGCGCATCATTGGTGCGCGCCAGCTGATAGATACTGTTCAAATCACTCGCATACAGCGGCGAAGAGACAATGCATAGCAGGAGCAGAAGTATAAACAGGACTTTCATAGAGAGATTCTCAAGATTTTTGTCAGATATCGCTGCGTATCATAGCAAATGAGCATAGAATCTTCCTGATTAAGTTATCTTCAGTCGATGCAGAATCACAATAAAAGAGAATCGCATGCCCGTCCTTAACGGCAACATTCAAACCTATAGCTGGCGCAGACTTCTACACATGGTGGGCAGTCATCGTACTGAGTTGGTCCAGGCAAACATCATTGCCATCATAGGCACATCGCTTGCAGTACCAGTACCACTGCTGATCCCCATACTGGTTGATGAAGTGCTGCTGGATAAACCCGGAACATCCGTGGCAATCATGGATCAGCTGTTTCCCCATAGCTGGCATGGTCCCGCTCTCTATATTCTTGCCGTGCTGGGGCTAACGTTGATGCTGCGTGTTGCCGCTACACTCTTCAGCGTGTGGCAGACGCGTATTTTTACCCGTATCGCCAAAGATGTGATCTTCCGCATTCGCCGGTCGTTGCTATTGCGGCTCGAACACATCTCCATGTCGGAGTATGAGACCCTTGGATCAGGCACGGTCGCATCTCACCTGGTGACTGATTTACAAACAATCGATGATTTTGTCAGCGTCAGCATCAGCAAATTTCTCGTCGCGGTGCTGACGATCATCGGCACGGCAGTTATTCTGCTGTGGATTCACTGGCAGCTGGCGCTGTTTATACTACTGCTCAATCCACTGGTGATCTACGTCACCACCATCTTCGGACGCAAGGTCAAGCAGCTCAAAAAGCGCGAAAATGCGACCTTTCAGCTGTTCCAGGAGTCTCTGGCGGAAACGCTGGATGCAATTCAGCAGATTCGCGCCGCAAACCGTGAACATCACTACATTGCCAGGCTCATCGACGTCGCCGCCGATGTGCGCAACTACTCATCCAGCTTTGCCTGGCGCAGCGATGCAGCATCGCGCCTCTCATTTGTCATTTTTTTGTTCGGCTTCGATATCTTTCGCGCCCTGAGCATGTTCATGGTGCTCTACTCCGGGCTTTCGATCGGTCAGATGCTGGCGGTATTTGCCTATCTGTGGTTCATGATGGGTCCGGTGCAGGAGGTTGTCACGATTCAGTATGCCTGGAACAGCGCACAGGCCGCACTACAGCGCATCAACACTCTCTTCGGCATCAAACTGGAACCCGTCTATCCACATGAGGAGAATCCCTTCAGCGGCAGGGAAACAGTCTCCATTACACTTGAGGATGTCGATTTTTCCTATGGCGATGGCCCTGGGATTCTCAAAAATCTCTCTCTGTATATCCCCGCCGGGCAAAAAGTCGCCCTTGTCGGCGCCAGTGGTGGTGGAAAAACCACTTTCATACAGATTCTTCTGGGGCTCTACACCGCAGATCATGGTGAAATACTTTTCGAAGGCGTTCCTGTCACGCGTATTGGACTCGATGTCGTGCGTGAAAACATAGCGACCGTACTGCAGCACCCCGCTCTGATGAATGAGAGTGTGCGTTCGAATCTGACACTGGGCCGAGAGATCGATGATCAGCTGCTGTGGAAAGCACTCGAGATCGCGCAATTAAAAAAGAGTATCGAGATGCTTGACGATGGACTGGAAACCCGCATTGGCAACAGGGGCGTACGCCTTTCAGGCGGGCAGCAGCAGCGGCTGGCCATCGCGCGCATGGTATTGACAGACCCGTCAGTTGTCATTCTCGATGAGGCAACTTCCGCACTCGATACCACCACTGAAAAACATTTGCATGCCGCGCTGAATAAGTTTCTTCAGGGAAAGACAACCATCATCGTCGCCCATCGCCTGAGCGCAGTGAAACATGCCGACCGGGTACTGGTGTTCGAGGATGGCCGCATCGTCGAAGATGGTGTACACAGCAAGTTGATCAGCCAGGATGGGCTTTATAACTCACTCTATGGAACACAGAGATAGGGAGGGAAGTTTTAGGTTTTAGGTTTTAGGTTTTAGGGAAACCACAGTGTCCTGGTGTTCACCACTTAAAACCTAAAACTTAACACTTAAAACCTACCCCGTCTCCGCTTCGTCGAAGATATCGTCTTCAACTTCCGGGATAGTACGGTCGACCAGTTCCACCCATGCCATCGGCGCTTTATCACCGACACGGTATCCCGCCTTGAGAATACGCATGTAACCACCTTCGCGCTCCTCGTATCTTGGCCCGATTTCAGTGAAGAGTTTTCCAACAACTGCTTTGTCACGCAAGCGGCTGAATGCCAGGCGACGATTTGCTACAGTATCAACTTTTGCCCTGGTGATGAGAGGTTCGACAACGCGACGCAGCTCTTTAGCTTTAGGCAGAGTTGTCTTGATCAACTCGTGTTGCAACAGTGAGCACGCCATATTCTTGAACATGGCTTTACGGTGACTGCTGTTTCTGTTGAGTTTGCGACCGGATTTACGATGACGCATGATAATATTCCTGATATCTATTCTAGCAAGACCAAGTCTCAGACTGACGAGGCATGAAAAAAATCTTCTCCTCTCGCCAGGATGCAAAGAGCGCTAAGATTTTACTTTGCGAACTTTGCGCCTTTGCGAGAGGGATTGTTAAATGTAACTCATTTGTACAAATGCAGGGCATCCAAAGATAACGAGTGAGTGCCCTGGAAGCTAGCCGTTAACGACCTCTTCAAGAGATTCAGGTGGCCAGTTCTCGAGTTTCATTCCAAGAGACAAACCACGTTCGGCAAGCACGTCCTTGATTTCATTCAGGGATTTTTTGCCAAGGTTAGGCGTCTTCAAAAGTTCGACTTCCGTACGCTGCACCAGATCACCGATAAACATGATGTTTTCAGCCTTGAGGCAATTTGCAGAACGTACAGTCAGTTCAAGATCATCAACAGGGCTAAGCAGTGTTGGATCAAACTCAGGTTCCAGCTCTACCTCTTCTTCGACATCAGGCGCAACTGTAACATCCAGCAGGACAAAAGCAGTCAGCTGATCCTGAAGGATCGTTGCGGCCATGCGCACGGCATCATCAGGATCAATTGTTCCGTCAGTCTCTATGTCGATAATCAGCTTGTCGAGGTCGGTACGCTGCTCAACGCGCGCAGCCTCGACGGAATAGGCAACACGGCGCACTGGTGAGAAAGTCGCATCGAGTTTAAGCCATCCAACAAGATTTGAATCTTCATCTTCTTCACGGTTGGCGGCAGGTTCATAGCCCCGCCCTTTCCTGACCTTCATGGAAATATCAAGCTCGACATCTTTTGTCAGTGTCGCAATGAGATGATCAGGATCTACAATCTCGACGTCGTGATCGAGTTGGATGTCAGCTGCCGTGACATCGCATGGTCCGCTTTTTTTCAGGTGCAGGAGAGCTTCATCACGTTCGTGCATAACAATAGAAAGCTCTTTCAGGTTAAGCAGGATATCAAGTGCATCCTCCTGAATACCGTCTATACCACTGTACTCATGCTCGACGCCTTCAATCATGACATCGGTCACCGCACTACCTTTCATTGAAGAGAGCAGAATGCGACGCAGTGCATTACCAAGTGTATGACCGAAACCACGTTCAAATGGCTCCAGAATGACTTTGGTCTTCGTATCATCGATTGTGTCAATACTAACGATACGTGGTTTTAGAAAATCAGAGATAGATTCCGTCATGAATACGCCTCTATTAAGGTGCCTTACTTGGAGTAGAGTTCTACGATCAACTGTTCGTTGATTTCAGCCGGCAAGTCTGTACGTTCAGGAATACGCTTGAATACACCCGTCATTGCTTTAACGTCAACCTCGATCCAGTCGGCAAACTCATACTGCTCTGCAATAGAGAGAGAGCTTTTGATGCGATCCTGTTTGCGTGATTTTTCCCGAACTGAAACCACATCTTCCGCTGAAACCTGATACGAGGCAATGTTAACAACCGAACCGTTGACTTCAATTGCCTTGTGGCTGACCAGTTGACGCGCTTCTGATCGCGTTGAACCATAGCCCATGCGGTAAACCACATTATCCAGGCGGCGCTCCAGAAGTTGCAACAGGTTGTCACCCGTAGCACCCTTGGTTTTCGCTGCTTTTTTGTAGTAGTTACGGAATTGCTTCTCGAGTACGCAGTAGATGCGGCGAACTTTCTGTTTTTCACGCAACTGCAAACCATAGTCGGAGAGCCGACGGCGACGCTCGCTGGTTTGACCTGGAACCTTCTCCATGTTGCATTTCGTATCCAGAGCGCGCACGCGGCTCTTGAGTCCGAGGTCAGTACCTTCACGGCGACTGAGTTTACATTTTGGTCCAATATATCTAGCCATGTTCGACTCCGGTCACACGCGACGCTTTTTAGGTGGGCGACAACCATTATGCGGTATTGGCGTCACATCAGAGATACTGGTTATTTTAAGACCAGAATTATTAAGCGCACGAACGGCAGAGTCACGCCCGGGACCGGGCCCCTTGATATTGACATCAATGCTCTTCATGCCGAATTCTTTTGCCATTTGACCGCATTTTTCAGCTGCAACCTGTGCTGCAAAAGGGGTACTCTTACGTGAGCCACGAAAACCGGATCCACCGGCGGTAGTCCAGCAGAGTGCATTGCCCTGGCGGTCGGAGATCATAATGATGGTGTTATTAAAAGATGCATGCACGTGGGCAATGCCATCTGTTACCATCTTTTTGACCTTTTTCTTAGTGCGTGTGGGTTTCGCCATAGTAATTTAACCTGAATATCGTATCAGCGCTTGATAGGACGACGCGGTCCTTTACGGGTGCGCGCATTGGTTTTTGTACGTTGTCCACGTACAGGGAGACCACGACGGTGGCGGATGCCACGGTTGCAGCCAAGATCCATCAAGCGTTTGATGCTCATGGATATTTCACGGCGTAAATCACCTTCGACATTGTGCTTCGCAACTTCCGTGCGCAGCGCATCGATCTGGTCATCACCAAGCTGCTGAATCATTTGATCCGGCGCAACGCCTGCAGCTTTGCATATCTCCATTGCCTTGGTACGACCAATGCCGTAAATTGCAGTCAATGAAATGACTGCGTGTTTTCTGTCCGGTATGTTGACACCAGCAATACGGGCCATCAGTTAAGCTCCTAAACTCAGTTGTATCCGCGGCACGGAAAACGCGCAATCATATAGCGGAATCATAATGAAATCAACCTTGACGTTGTTTATGACGTGGATCTTTGCAAATCACACGTATAACGCCCTTGCGTTTGACAATCTTGCAGTTGCGACAAATCTTTTTCACGGAAGCTCGCACTTTCATAATAATATCTCCAGGTATCGGGATCAGTGAATACGGCCAGTACCGCCGACACCGCTAAAGTTTGCTTTTTTCATGAGGCTGTCATACTGATGCGACATCAGATGAGCCTGCAGTTGCGCCATGAAATCCATGACAACAACGACAATGATGAGCAGCGATGTGCCACCAAAGTAAAACGGTATATTCCACTGAAATCGCAGCAGATCCGGCAACAGCGCCACCAGTGTTATGTACATGGCGCCCACCAGGGTCAGGCGCGACAGAACGCTATCGATATAGGTGGCAGTCTGTTTTCCGGGGCGAATACCGGGGATAAATGCGCCGGAACGTTTGAGGTTATCCGCTGTATCACGCGAGTTGAATACAATCGCCGTATAAAAAAAGCAGAAAAATATGATTGCTGCTGCAAAGAAAACCGTATACAGAGGCTCCCCGGGGGCGATTTTCGCGGTCAAATCCTGCAGCCAGCGCATATTTTCACCGCTGCCGGCCATCTGCCCGATGGTCGCCGGAAACAGAATAATACTGGATGCAAAGATCGGCGGAATAACCCCGGACATATTCAACTTCAGTGGCAGAAAGCTGCTCTGTGCTGCATAGATCTTGCGTCCCTGCTGCCGTTTGGCATAATTGATCTTGATACGCCGCTGGCCACGCTCGACAAACACCACAAAACCAACAACTCCAATCAGCGCAATCAGCAGCACGACAACAAAAATGGCATTCATCTCACCACTGCTCACCTGCTGGAAGACAGAACCTGCAGCTGATGGCAATCCGGCGACGATACCGGCAAAAATGATCATCGAGATGCCGTTGCCAAGACCACGCTCGGTAATCTGCTCACCAAGCCACATGAGGAACATGGTGCCGCTTACCAGTGCTACGGAGGCAACCATCACAAAACCCCATCCCTGGTTGATCACGACATTAGACCCTGCAACAGTCTGTCCCTGCAGTGCGAGCGCGATACCGATCGACTGAAATATTCCCAGTATGACGGTTCCATAACGGGTGTACTGCGTAATTTTACGTCGCCCTGATTCACCCTCTTTCTTCAACTGCTCCAGCGTCGGGATGACTGCTGTCATCAACTGCATGATGATGGAAGCAGAGATATAGGGCATGATTCCAAGTGCAAACAGGCTCGCACGTTCAAGCGCGCCACCCGAGAACATGTTGAACATATCCAGGATGGTGCCGGACTGCTGTTGGAACAGCGCCGCCAGGGCCGCAGGATTGACTCCCGGCACAGGCACAAAAGTTCCTATACGAAAGACAATCAGAGCTCCAAGCAGGAACAGAATTCGCTGCTTGATCTCTGTGAGATGGCCGAATTTACCGCCACCTGTTGTCATTGCATCTTTTGCCGCCATCGTATATTCCGCTTAATACCTTGTTGCAATCAAGCCCGTGTCACTCTTCGACACTGCCGCCAGCTTTTTCAATTGCTGCACGGGCGCCTTTGGTGGCGCGAATGCCTTTCAATGTGACCGCCTTGTCGATCGAACCAGAGAGCATCACCTTGGCGCGCTTCATACTGTGCGGCAGTATATTTGACGTATGCAACGCCTTCATGTCAACCACATCCGCATCGACCGATGCGATTTCATTGAGTGTCAACTCTGCGGTATATTTTGCCATGCGAGAGTTAAAACCGACCTTGGGCAAGCGGCGCTGCAAAGGCATTTGACCACCCTCGAAGCCGACTTTTGTAAATCCGCCAGAGCGTGATTTCTGACCTTTATGTCCACGTCCACATGTCTTTCCAAGCCCACTGCCAATGCCGCGACCGACGCGCTTACGCGTCTTGCTGCTGCCTTCTGCAGGCTTTAGTGTATTCAGGTGCATATCAGCTCTCCGTAACAACTTTTACCATGTAAGAGACTTTATTGACCATCCCTCTGGTAGATGCGGTGTCTTCAACTTCAACAACCTGGTGAATTTTGCGCAATCCAAGTCCTCTGACACAGGCAATATGTGTCTTGAGGCGACCGTTCATACTACGCACCAGCTTGACTTTCATGATGTTCTTGCCTGCCATTTGTTACTCCAGAATCTCTTCGACACTCTTGCCACGTTTCGCCGCCACATGCTCGGGACTGGTCATGGCGGTCAGTCCCTGCACAGTCGCACGGATGACATTGAGCGGATTGTTGGTACCGATGCATTTGGCAAGTACATTGTGTACGCCGACAACCTCGAATACAGCGCGCATCGCACCGCCGGCAATAATACCCGTACCCTGGGAAGCCGGTTTCATGAAAACCTTTGCCGCGCCATGCCGGCCGATCAATGGATACTGAACCGTATCTCCATTGAGGTTGACACTTTTCATATTCTTGCGTGCGCTTTCCATTGACTTCTGGATCGCGATTGGAACCTCGCGCGCCTTGCCCTGGCCAAAACCAACACGACCTTTTCCGTCTCCGACGACAGTCAGTGCAGAAAAACTGAAAATTCGTCCGCCTTTTACTGTTTTGGCGACACGATTGACAGTGACAAGCTTTTCAATAAAATCCTGACCATCATCTTGAGAATCATATTTTGACATCACTGTTCCTCTTAAAATTGCAAGCCGGCTTCACGAGCAGCATCTGCGAGTGATTTCACACGGCCATGAAATCTGAATCCGGCGCGATCAAAAGCGACAACCTCGACTCCAGCTGCCTTGGCACGCTCTCCGATAGCCTTACCGACAGATGCGGCGGCAGTTGAGTTTCCTGTTGATCCATCGATCGTGTTACGAATCGATTTTTCAACAGTGGAGGCAGCAGCAACGATTTCCGCACCATTCGGGGCGATCACCTGGGCATAGATATGCCGTGGTGTACGAAAAACCGTCAGACGATGCCGGCCGGAATCATGGATTCTGGCACGGGCTTTTCGCGCACGACGCAAACGACTTTGTTTCTTATCCATCGTCCTAACCTCTTATTTCTTTTTCGCTTCTTTACGCAGTACATGTTCGTCTGCGTAGCGTATGCCCTTGCCTTTATAAGGCTCCGGCGGCCTGTATGAACGAATCTCTGCAGCAACCTGGCCAACCTGTTGCTTGTCCGCGCCCGAAACGACAATTTCAGTCTGCGAAGGTGTTTCGATTGTTATACCTTGCGGCACTGCATAGTTAACAGGGTGTGAGAATCCAAGACTCAGGCCAAGTTGCTTGCCCTTCATCGCAGCTCGATAGCCAACGCCGATGAGGGTCAGTTTTTTACTGAATCCGTCTGAACAACCAATGATCATGTTATTCAGCAACGCCCGGGTGGTGCCGGCCAGGGCCCAGGACTGCTTGGTTTCCTTTAGAGGAGCAATATGCAGAGCACCATCATCCTGAGAAACTTTGACAGCAGGATTGACACTCCATGCAAGCGTTGCTTTGGAACCCTTGACTTCTACATCCTGTCCATCAATCTTGACTTCGATACCGGAAGTGATGGAAACCGGAGCCTTTGCTATACGTGACATCTCCGACTCCTATGCGACAAAGGCAATGACTTCGCCACCGTGACCGGCTTTACGCGCCGCACGATCAGTCATCAAACCTTTGGATGTTGAAATAATAGCGATGCCGAGCCCGTTACGTACCTGGGGCAGTTCATGCTTGTTTTTGTAGATACGCAAACCAGGCCGGCTCACGCGTTGAATGAGTTCAATGACAGGCTCTCCCTGAAAGTACTTCAACTCAACACTGAGCTCAGCCTTGAGATCGGAAGATGCGTGAAAACCCTTGATGAAGCCTTCATCTTTGAGCACCGCAGCCATAGCTTGCTTGACTTTGGATGACGGCATGGTGACAGAAACCTTGTTCCGCGCCTGAGCATTGCGGATACGTGTCAACATATCCGCTAGGGGATCTGACATACTCATTATGAGTCTCCTGTGGGTCAGCCCGCCAATGTGACGCGATACCCTGAATTATAGAAAATCTAAATAAACAAACGACCTTCAAAACGAAGGTCGCATATTATACATACACAAGACCGGCAATACCAGTCAAATTTACACTCTGTTTACCAACTGGCTTTTTTCAGCCCCGGTACATCGCCACGCATGGTGGCTTCACGTAATTTGTGACGGCACAGACCAAATTTCCGATACACGGCATGTGGTCGTCCGGTGATGCGGCAGCGTGAGCGTTGACGTGATGAACTCGCATCGCGAGGCATCTTCTGCAGCTTGAATACAGCGTCGTCAATCTCTTCGTAAGAGCTTTCCCGATTATTGATAATCGCTTTCAATGCTGCACGTTTTTCAGCATATTTTGCGACAGTTTTTGCGCGCTTTGCTTCACGTGCAATCATGCTTTTCTTTGCCATAATCTCTTTACCGGATACCTGTTAGCGAATCTTATTTGAACGGAAAGTTGAAAGCTTCCAGCAACGAACGACCCTCTTCGTCACTCTTTGCTGAAGTCGTAATACAGATATCCATGCCTCGAATTGCATCGATTTGATCGTAGTCGATCTCCGGGAACATGATCTGCTCCTTGATACCCATGTTGTAGTTTCCACGCCCATCGAATGATTTGCCATTGAGTCCGCGGAAATCACGCTCCCTGGGCAGTGCGATACTGATCAGGCGATCGAGAAATTCAAACATGCGGGCGCGACGTAAAGTCACCTTGCATCCGATTGGCCAGCCTTCACGAATTTTAAATCCTGCAACAGATTTGCGCGCCCTGGTAACAACGGGTTTCTGGCCGCAAATCTTGGTCATATCCGCTGTCGCATTCTGGATGATCTTTTTGTCACCAGTCGCTTCGCCAACACCCATGTTGAGGGTTATTTTTTCAATCCGTGGAACCGCCATGACACTGGTGTAACCAAACTTTTCGGTCAATTGAGGTATCACTTTGTCACGATAATGATCTTCTAGCCTGCTCATCTTGTTCTCGCTTTATACATCAACGATTTCACCGTTGGACTTGAAAAAACGCACCTTGCGTCCATCGTCCAGCGATTTGAATCCAACACGATCACCCTTATTGGTCATCGGATTATAAATTGCCACATTGGAGGCATCCATAGGCATCTCTTTGTCAATGATGCCACCCTGCTCGCCTTTGTTAGGATCAGGCTTGACGTGCTTTTTAGCCAGATTGATATTCTCTACGACGACACGCCGCTGATCCACTTTGAGTACGGTTCCGCGTTTGCCGCTGTCTTTGCCGGCAATCACGATCACATCGTCGCCTTTTCTAATTTTATTCATAGCCATGAAATCAACCTCACAACACTTCAGGAGCAAGTGAAATAATCTTCATGAACTTTTCACCACGTAATTCACGTGTGACAGGTCCGAAGATGCGTGTGCCAACAGGCTGAAGCTGTGCATTCAACAACACCGCTGCATTGCCGTCAAAGCGAATCAGCGATCCATCGCCTCGACGCACGCCCTTGCGGGTGCGCACCACGACGGCGTTGTATACATCGCCTTTTTTCACTTTCCCGCGCGGGATCGCTTCTTTGATACTGACCTTGATGACATCACCAATACCAGCGTAGCGACGGTGCGATCCACCCAGCACCTTGATACACTGAACACGCTTGGCTCCGCTATTGTCTGCCACAGTCAGGCTTGTCTGCATCTGAATCATCAGATTACTCCAAAAAGAATTCTACTGAATCAGGCCCCTGCAGGGCTCTCGATAACTTCAACCAAACGCCACGACTTGCTGCGTGACAGTGGTCGACACTGTTCAACCATAACGAGATCACCGGTACGGCACTCATTGTTGGCATCATGTGCATGTACTTTGGTCGATCTACGGATAAATTTTCCATAAATCGGATGCTTAACCTGACGCTCGATCAATACGGTGATTGTCTTATCCATCTTGTCGCTGACAACACGCCCCCGGATGGTTCGGTTTGCTGTTTGCTTGTCACTCATGACGCACTACCTGCCATTTTTTGATTCATCACAGTTTTAACCCTGGCGATATTCTTGCGAACTTTTTTTACCTGGTCCGGACGCGCCAGCTGGCCAGCGCCCTGCTGCATACGCAGGGTGAATTGCTCTTTCAGCAAATCATTCAATTCCTGTTCAAGCTCGACCTGGCTTTTGCTATGCATTTCTGATGCTTTCATTAGAGGACCGTCCGCCTGGTAAAAGTGGTTGCGACCGGAAGTTTGGCTGCTGCAAGTTTAAATGCCTCGCGCGCCATCTCTTCAGAGACGCCTTCAATCTCATACAGCATACTTCCCGGCTGAACTTGCGCCACCCAGTACTCGACACTGCCTTTTCCTTTTCCCATACGCACTTCAAGCGGTTTCTTGGTAATTGGTTTATCAGGAAAGACGCGGATATAGAGCTTGCCGCCGCGCTTTACTGTACGTGTAATAGTGCGTCGTGCAGCCTCGATCTGGCGCGAGGTAATACGGCCTCTTGAAGTGGCCTTGAGGCCATATTCACCGAAGCTGACTTTACTGCCTCTCTCTGCCAGACCACGATTGCGGCCTTTGTGCATTTTGCGGAATTTTGTTCGTTTTGGCTGGAGCATGATTTAACCTTTATTGCCTCTACCCTTGCTACTACGGCCTCTGGTCTTCTTTGGCTGTTCGTTCTCTGCAGGCATATCTGCAAAGACTTCACCCTTGAATACCCAAACCTTGATACCGATGATGCCATAAGTCGTCATCGCCTCTGCTGTACCGTAATCGATATCAGCACGCAGCGTATGCAACGGCACCCGGCCTTCACGATACCATTCGCTTCTGGCGATTTCAGCACCGTTCAGGCGGCCACCGATGTTGATCTTGATACCACCAGCGCCGAGACGCATGGCAGTTTGCACCGAGCGCTTCATGGCGCGGCGAAACATGATACGTCGCTCGAGTTGCTGCGCAATACTCTCAGCAACCAGGGTTGCATCAAGTTCAGGCTTGCGAATCTCTTCAATGCTGATCTGTACCGGAATACCCATGAGGGCTGATACTTCGGTACGCAGCTTATTGATGTCTTCACCCTTTTTACCAATCACGATACCCGGACGCGCCGTGTGAATGGTGATATTGGCGTTATTGGCGGGGCGGTCGATCTGAATTCGGCTCACCTGCGCCTGCTTCAGCTTCTCCTTGAGGAAATCGCGCACCTTGAGATCCTCATTGAGAAGATCAGCGTACTGATCGCTATTGGCATACCAACGCGAGGTATGCTCTTTTGTTATTCCAAGTCGAAAACCTGTTGGATGTATTTTTTGACCCATAATTACTCTGCCTTAGTCGTCCGCTACTGCGACGGTAATGTGGCTGCTACGCTTGAGAATACGACTTGCCCGCCCCTTGGCGCGTGCGCGAATTCTCTTCATGGTTGGTCCTTCATCGATGCAGATTGATTTGACAGTCAGCTCGTCGATATCGGCCCCTTCATTGTTCTCTGCATTCGCAATCGCAGAATCAAGCACCTTTTTGATCAGCACCGCACCCTTTTTCTTGCTGAATATGAGCACATTGAGCGCCTCTTCAACTGGCAATCCACGGATCTGATCAGCAACCAGACGCCCCTTCTGCGCAGAAATTCGTGCATAGCGATGTTTAGCTACAGCCTGCATCTCTCTCTCCGTTACTTTGCTTTCTTGTCGGCCACATGTCCACGGTAAGTACGCGTCTGAGCGAATTCACCGAGCTTGTGGCCAACCATATTTTCGTTAATCAGGACCGGAACATGCTGCCGGCCATTATGAATCCCGATTGTCAGGCCGACCATATCCGGGCTGACCATGGAACGCCGGGACCAGGTCTTGATCGGGCGTCGATCATGGCTTGCCGCAGCTGCCTCCACCTTTTTCTGCAGGTGGTGGTCGATAAATGGACCTTTATGAACCGAACGTGGCATTTCTCTACCTCAATTATTTACGACGACGATCGCGTACGATCATCTTGTCGGTGCGTTTATTACTGCGTGTCTTGTAACCTTTGGTCGGCACACCCCACGGGCTCACAGGATGACGTCCACCTGATGTCCTTCCCTCACCGCCGCCATGCGGGTGATCGACAGGGTTCATCGCCACACCACGTACGGTCGGGCGTACACCACGCCAGCGTTTGGCGCCGGCCTTGCCCAGAGAACGCAGGCTGTGTTCACCGTTGCTCACTTCGCCAAGTACCGCACGGCACCTGGCTGGAATCTTGCGCATCTCACCCGAGCGCAGACGCAGCGTTGCATACTCGCCTTCACGTGCGACCAGCTGCGCAGATGTTCCCGCGCTGCGCGCAATTTGCGCACCTTTGCCAGGCTTCATTTCGATGCAGTGAACGATACTACCCATCGGCATGCTGCGCAGCGGCATGCAGTTGCCTGCCGAAATCGGAGCTTCACGTCCTGAAACAACACTGTCACCGGCAACCAGGCCTTTCGGCGCAATAATATAAGCGCGTGCACCATCTGCATATTTCAGCAGTGCAATGTAAGCGGTACGATTTGGATCGTACTCGATGCGTTCGACCGTTGCCGGCACACTCTCTTTATTGCGCTTGAAATCAATGACGCGATAACGCTGCTTGTGTCCACCACCACGATGGCGCGATGTAATACGGCCATGATTGTTGCGCCCGCCTGTCTTGGTCTTCTTTTCGACCAGCGGCTCGTAAGGACCGCCTTTATGCAGTTCGGGTTTAACGACAGTGACTACAAAGCGGCGCCCTGGAGATGTCGGTTTTGATTTTACAATTGCCATGTTTGCAACTCGTTAATTCAACTTGATTCGATATTCGGGGTCAATGCACCATCACTGACTCAGGCAGCAGGCATGAAGTCGATGCTGTCACCCTCTTTGAGGCGGACGTAGGCTTTTCTCCAGTCGGAGCGTTTGCCCTGCTTCGCACCGAAGCGCTTGTTCTTACCCTTGACATTCAGGACATGAACATCTTCGACATTGACTTCAAACATCAATTCGACTGCACGGCGGATCTCAGGTTTGGTTGCATCGGTGGCAACACGAAAAACGACCTGATTGGATTCGGCGACGTTGGCGCTCTTTTCAGAGAGCACACCACCCAACAAAACTTTCATCAAACGCTCATTGTTCATGAGAGACGCTCCTCAATCTTTTTCAGTGCCGCAGAAGTGATGACAATCTTGTCAAATGCGATCAGGCTTGCCGGATCGATATCACTGCTGTCACGCACATCGATATGGTAGAGATTGCGCGACGCCAGAATCAGATTCTCATCGAGATCAGCAACAATGATCAGCGCATCCTTGAGACCCAACTGCTTGAGTTTCCCGGTGATCTGGTTAGTCTTAGGTGCGTCGACAGCAAACTCCTCAACAACCAGCAGGCGTTCCTGACGCACCAGTTCCGAGAGGATAGAGCGAATCGCACCACTGTACATTTTACGATTGACTTTTTGTGAAAAGTCACGCGGCGATGCAGCAAAAGTGACGCCGCCTGAACGCCAGATCGGACTGCTGGAAGTACCGGCGCGCGCACGGCCAGTACCCTTCTGACGCCATGGCTTGATGCCACCGCCCCTGACCTGGGCGCGGGTCTTCTGTGCTTTGGTGCCGGAGCGCGCGCCATTATAGTAGGCTTTCACAACCTGGTGAACCAGCGCTTCGTTATATTTAACGCCGAACACCTGCTCCGAGACATCAATCGAACTGCCGTTTTCTACTGTCAGGTTCATCATCATCAACCCTTGCGTTTTATTTTGACTGCCGGGGTGATGATGACATCACCACCTTTGGAACCTGGAACAGCGCCCTTCACCAGCAGCAGATTTCTCTCTGTGTCAACACGCACGATCTCAAGATTTTGCACTGTACGCTTCACATTACCCATGTGGCCCGCCATCTTCTTTCCCTTGAAGACACGACCCGGGGTCTGGCACTGGCCAATTGAACCGGGAGCGCGATGCGACAGCGAGTTACCATGCGTTGCACGCTGCATGGCAAAGTTATGGCGCTTGACGACACCGGCAAAACCGGCGCCCTTGCTGGTTCCCTGCACGTCTACGATCTGCCCCTCTTCAAACTCAGCGACCGTGATCTCGCTGCCCACTTCAGGAATATCTCCTGTGTGCTCATCGAGACGGAATTCGCACAGGCTTGAGCCGGCTTCGACACCTGCTTTGGCGTGGTGACCCGCTGTTGGCTTGTTGATGCGCGATGCCTTGCGACTGCCAACTGCAACCTGAACCGCAGCATAGCCGTCAACCTCGGCTGTACGCACCTGCGCAACGCGGTTGGGAGTTGCCTCGATCACTGTGACCGGTATGGAGACGCCATCTTCGGTGAAGATGCGGCTCATGCCAGCTTTACGTCCTACGATACCCATTGTCATGATCTATCCCCTTAGTTCAGCTTGATCTGAACATCAACGCCGGCGGCCAGATCCAGCTTCATCAAGGAATCCACGGTTTTATCGCTGGGATCCATGATCTCTAGCAGACGCTTGTGAGTGCGAATTTCATACTGATCCCGCGCATCCTTATTGACATGCGGTGAAACCAATATCGTATAACGCTCCTTCTTGGTCGGCAGTGGAATCGGGCCTTTGACAACCGAGCCGGTGCGTTTTGCTGTTTCCACGATCTCGCGAGCTGATTGATCAATCAAACGATGATCAAATGACTTCAAGCGAATACGGATTTTCTGACCTGTTGGCATGACTCTTTACTCGATTATTTTGGAAACAACACCGGCGCCGACGGTACGGCCGCCTTCGCGAATCGCGAAGCGCAGTCCCTCTTCCATCGCAATCGGGTTGATCATGGTGACTGTCATCTTGACGTTGTCGCCCGGCATGACCATCTCCACGCCTTCCGGCAATTCACAGGCTCCTGTGATATCCGTGGTGCGGAAATAGAACTGCGGACGGTAATTGTTGAAGAACGGCGTGTGACGGCCTCCTTCATCCTTGCTCAGCACATAGACTTCACACTCGAACACGGTGTGCGGTGTAATGCTGCCCGGCTTCGCCAGTACCTGGCCCCGCTCGACTTCGTCACGCTTGGTGCCGCGCAGCAGCACGCCGACGTTGTCGCCTGCGCGACCTTCGTCCAGCAGCTTGCGGAACATCTCGACACCGGTGCAGGTGGTGGTAGTGGTATCCTTGACACCGACGATCTCGATCTCTTCACCCACCTTGACGATGCCGCGCTCGATACGGCCCGTCACAACGGTGCCGCGTCCTGAAATCGAGAAGACATCCTCGATCGGCATCAGGAAGGGTTGATCAATGGCGCGCTCAGGCTCCGGAATATAGCTATCCAGTGCCTCCACCAGCTTGACAATAGAGGGCTCGCCGATATCCGAGGTGTCACCTTCCAGCGCCTTCAGCGCCGAACCGATGATGATCGGGGTATCGTCACCGGGGAATTCATAGTCATCCAGCAGCTCGCGGATCTCCATCTCCACCAGCTCCAGCAGCTCTTCGTCGTCGACCATGTCCGCCTTGTTCATGTAGACAACGATGAAGGGAACGCCGACCTGGCGTGACAGCAGGATGTGCTCACGCGTTTGCGGCATGGGACCGTCTGCTGCAGAGACCACCAGGATGGCGCCGTCCATCTGCGCGGCGCCGGTGATCATGTTCTTCACATAGTCAGCGTGGCCGGGGCAGTCGACGTGCGCATAGTGGCGATTGGTCGACTCATACTCGACGTGCGAGGTGGCGATGGTGATACCACGCTCACGCTCTTCCGGGGCATTGTCGATCTGGTCGAATGCCTTGGTCTCTCCACCGAACTGCTTGGCGCAGACCAACGTCAGGGCCGCTGTCAGCGTCGTTTTACCGTGGTCAACGTGGCCAATGG
>JAYELV010000399.1:0-3610 GCA_034717755.1 Pseudomonadota bacterium
GGATATGAAGCAGTTGCGTGAGGTTGGTGCAGCCTTTGTCGAGAGTGTGCTGCATTTGAACAACGACACACGCGTTGCGCATGCGGTTGACGTGGCCAGAAATAGCGATGCTTCCGACGACGAGTTGTTGGCCGCATACAAGTCGGCCAGAGTGGCGACGGTGGACAGCCGCACCCGCTGCGGCGCCGACTGCAACTGGGAAGAGCAGGCGGCGCACTTTGTTGCGCGCGCATCTGCCGCCATGGTGGCTCCGGAAGGCGTGTGCAAGGCGGCCGATCCCCCGTGGCAGGTGGTGATGAGCTGTCGAATGGCGCAAAATTGTGCACTGATTGCTGCGGATGACGATTCAAGCAATGACGAGAGCGAAAATCAGTACCGCATCATGAATGCCTATTTGAATTCCCCCTAACCCTAACCCTCACCCAAGGGAGAGGGGACTCTCGAAGACACCAGTTATTAGCTGGTGGAGTATTCACATAGATCTTATATCGTATTGCGGCCAATTGCATACAGATGACTGCAAATTTTGATTCGCGGTCGTTTTTTCATTTCGAGCTGTTCATCACTACCTCTACACTGTAAAATCATCAAAATATGTTTGTGGAAAATAGTTGATGATTTCTGGAAGTATTGTTGCACTCGTTACACCCATGCAGGAGGATGGCAGTGTTGATTATGAAGCGCTGCATCGTCTGGTAGACTGGCATGTAGAGGAGGGCACGGATGCAATTGTCTCTGTCGGCACCACTGGAGAGTCTGCGACCCTTGGGCAGGAGGAGCATTGCCAGGTTATCCGCCGCACCATCGAGTTTGTTGACAAGCGTATTCCCGTCATTGCCGGAACAGGCGCCAATGCAACCAGTGAGGCTGTTCATCTGACGAAACGCGCCGCAGAGATGGGTGCTGACGCCTGTCTTCTTGTCACTCCCTATTACAACAAACCAACCCAGGAAGGTCTTTATCGCCACTACATGACGATTGCAGATGCCGTCGATGTAGAACAGGTGCTGTATAATGTCCCCGGACGCACTGCTGTTAATATGGCTATTGAGACTTCGGTGCGTCTCTCACAGCATGAAAATATTGTCGGGCTGAAAGAGGCGGCTGATGACAGTGCTGATCGCGTTGCTCCCTTGCGGCAACTCTGTGGTGATGCGTTTGCGCTCTATAGTGGCAACGATGATAGCGCCAGGCAGTTCGTGCTCAATGGCGGCAACGGCGTCATCTCGGTGACTTCAAATGTTTCGCCCGGATTAATGCATCAAATGATTGCAGCGGCTCTTGCAGGAGACCAGCAGGGTTCAATACAGCTCGATCAGCCCCTGCTTCTCTTGCATGAGCGTCTGTTTGTTCAAAGCAGTCCCATACCTGTGAAGTGGGCGTTAGCGGAGATGGGGCGTATAGGCAAAGGGATTCGTCTACCGTTGACATGGCTGGAAGAGCAGTTCCACGAATCCGTATTCGAAGCCATGCGCCAGGCGAAGATTATTCAAGATTTATGAATCAAACGGTGAATATGATGAAAATAAATCCAACCCATATAGTCGTTGCCGGCATGCTCGTTTTCGGGCTCTCCGCTTGTGAATCGATGAGTGTAGGCAGCGCTTTGCCGGACAAAAAAGTTGATTATAAAAAATCACGTCAGGCGAGTGGAAACCTCGAGATCCCCCCTGATCTCACCAGCGATACCATGGCGGAAGGTGGTGTTGATTTTGGCGGAACATCTCCCGCGGTGACGACCTACTCGGCCTACAAGTCAGGCAAACAGCGGGCCAGAAGTGGCGGCGGACGGGATGTTCTGCCGCTAAATCCAAACATCGAGATGCAAAACGATGGAGACAAGCACTGGCTGGTGATTCAGGGATCGCCAAATGCGGTATGGGGAAAGACCATCGATTTCTGGCAGGAGATGGGGATTGTTCTGGTCGAGCAGGATCCAACAGCAGGTGTGATGCGCACCGACTGGATAGAAAACAGGGCCAATATCAAGTCTGATTTCGTGACTAATTTTGTACGCAAAACGCTCAACAGCCTCTACTCATCCGGAACCCGTGATCAGTTTCGTGTCAGACTGGAGCGCGGCTCATCGGGCAGGACCGAACTCTATCTGACGCATTCTCAAATGGTTGAAAAACTGGTCGGCGAGTTTGGCTCCACCGATGTTGAAGCGGACCGCTCGGTTTGGACGCAAGGCAAGCCCGACCATGAGCTTGAAGCCATCATGCTGAACAAGATCATGGCCTATATGGGAGCATCGGATCAGCGCAGCCGTCAGGTTTCTTCGGCATCTTCCAGCAGCAAACCTCTCTCCCAGTTGACCACAACAGGCGACCCGCGGTTGCAGGTGTATAGCGATTTTCCGCGCACCTGGAGACTTGTCGGCATCGCCATGAACCGCGTCGGCTTTACGGTAGAAGATCGCAATCGATCCAACGGCGCCTACTATGTCCGCTACAATGCCCCGGATACGGACCAGCCAAAAGAGGGGATGTTGTCAAAAATGGCATTCTGGAAAAAGGATGGCAAGGATGCGGCTCAGCGCTATGTGATCCAGGTACAGGAGGTCAGTTCATCTGAATCTTCCGTAACGATCTTGAATGAGGATGGTACCCCTGCGGATGCAGCGACTTCAAGGCGTATGCTCTCATTGATTCATGGCCAGTTGCGATAATTTTTTAAATCACTCTGAGGCGGAGCTGAAAATCGGGTGAAATTACTTTCGCTCGGCAGCGGTAGTCGTGGAAACGCAACACTGCTGCAGTCAGGCGCAACGACACTGCTGATTGATTGCGGCTTTTCTCTCAGAGAGCTTGAGTCACGTCTTGCAAAGGCAGGTCTAACGGCCTCTTCTATCGATGCCTTGTTGCTGACCCACGAGCATGGCGACCACGTCAAGGGGGCGGCAGTGCTGAGTCGGCGCTACCAAATCCCTGTATGGACCACGGCCGGCACCAGCCGTGGCTGCAAATGGCATCAGGATTCACATATTCACCATTTCCATGCCAATGGCTCCTCCTTTCGTATTGGAGAAGTCGATGTCACACCTTTTACAGTTCCTCATGACGCATCAGAGCCCTGTCAGTATGTCTTCCAGGCAAATCGAAAACGCCTGGGCATCCTCACCGATACAGGTTGCATTACCAGCCATATCGTTTCACAGCTGCAGGGACTGGATGCGCTGGTGCTCGAATTCAATCATGACATCAACATGCTCGAACAGGGGCCTTATCCGCCGTTTCTTCAACGTCGTGTTGGTGGCAATCACGGGCATCTCAATAACCGCCAGTCGGCCGATCTGCTGCGGCAGCTCGATCACCACAGATGGGAGTATCTGATCTGCGCACATATCAGCGCCAAGAATAATGCAGATCAACTGGTTCGTGATGCCGTAGAGGGCGTCGATGCTTCACTCAATGAGCGATTGCGGATTCTCGAACAGCATGGCCCCAGCCAGTGGTTTGATCTATGAATGAGTTGGCAGTCTGCAGCACAAAGAGAATAGACTCTCCATGGTGTATGAATTCTCCGGAATTATCACTCTCCGTTGGTGTAAAATCACTATCCATTTCCTCCATCACTTCTGAGCGGCAATGCAGATCATTCCTGGTTC
>JAYELV010000399.1:3710-6518 GCA_034717755.1 Pseudomonadota bacterium
TGCAGCACAAAGAGAATAGACTCTCCATGGTGTATGAATTCTCCGGAATTATCACTCTCCGTTGGTGTAAAATCACTATCCATTTCCTCCATCACTTCTGAGCGGCAATGCAGATCATTCCTGGTTCTCCCGTCTATTCGGCTTTTCGTCTGCAAAGACTGCAACAGCATCTCTCCAGCCTGCTTGACGGTGATGTCACTCTTGCTGCGCATTACCTCCATTTTGTCGATTATGGCGAGGAAACAGCGCCTCATGAGCTGGAGATTCTGCAGCAGATATTGAGCTACGGGCGGCAGTCCGATCATTATCATCTCGATGATCATGGACTGCTGATCGTCGCGCCACGCAGCGGAACCATCTCTCCCTGGTCGACCAAGGCGACGGATATCGCGCGCAATTGCGGGCTGCAGTGTGTCGAGCGTATCGAAAGAGGGGTTGCGTTCAACCTGCTGCTCGATGGAGGCGAGGCTGACAGCGAGGCACTGGCAGTGGCAGCCGGGGTGCTGCATGATCGCATGACCGAATCAACTTTCATGACAGCCACTGAGGCGCTGCAGCAGATGTTTACGCATGCCCGGCCGCAGCCCTATCGCAGTGTTGATGTGCTGCAGGGTGGGCGGGGCGCATTGCTGCAGGCCAATGTGGAGTGGGGGCTGGCGCTCTCGGATGATGAAATCGACTATCTGCTCGAGAGCTTTGTTGCACTTGGCAGGAACCCCAATGATATTGAGCTGATGATGTTTGCCCAGGCGAACTCGGAGCATTGCCGCCACAAGATCTTCAATGCCGACTGGATTATCGATGGGAAGACTCAACCCCGTTCACTCTTCTCCATGATCAGGCACACCACCGGGCAGTCGCCGGCAGGGGTGCTTTCCGCCTATTCAGACAACGCTGCTGTGATCACAGGCAATGCCGGCCAGCGTTTTTTTCCGCAAGCAGAAGATCACTGCTACGGCTATCATGAGGAGGATATTCATATCCTGGTGAAGGTCGAGACCCACAACCATCCGACCGCAATCTCACCGGATCCTGGTGCGGCTACGGGATCAGGCGGTGAAATACGCGATGAGGGCGCCACCGGAAAAGGCAGCAAGCCCAAGGCGGGTTTGACCGGCTTCTCGGTCTCCAATCTGCGTATTCCTGATGCCCGGCAGCCGTGGGAGACGGATCACGGCAAGCCGGACCGGATTGTCTCGGCACTGGATATTATGCTGCAGGGGCCGATTGGCGCTGCATCATTCAATAATGAGTTTGGGCGTCCCAATCTGTGCGGTTATTTCCGCACCTTTGAAGAGCGGGTTTTCAGTGAAGCTGGCAGTGAGCTGCGCGGTTACCACAAACCTATCATGCTGGCCGGCGGCCTGGGTAATATTCGCGACGAGCATATTCTTAAAAATACTTTTCCTGTAGGTTCGCCGCTGGTGGTACTCGGCGGTCCGGCAATGCTGATCGGTCTCGGCGGCGGGGCAGCCTCCTCGATGACCTCGGGAACATCGGCCGAGGATCTCGATTTTGCCTCGGTTCAGCGCAGCAACCCGGAGATGGAGCGCCGCTGTCAGGAGGTCATCGATCGCTGCTGGGGGCGTGGTGAAGACAACCCCATTCTCTTTATCCATGATGTGGGAGCAGGCGGGCTCTCCAATGCACTGCCGGAGCTGGTGCACGATGCAGATCGCGGTGGTCAATTCGAGCTGCGTAAAGTCAACAATGCTGATCCCGGCATGGCGCCCATGGAGATCTGGTGCAACGAGGCGCAGGAGCGCTACGTAATGGCCGTCGACAGCGACAGGCTGGATGAGTTTCGCAGTATTTGCGAACGTGAACGCTGTCCTTATGCAGTTGTTGGTGCGGCAACGGATGAGGATCATCTGCTGCTGGGCGATCGCCATTTCGACAATCAGCCGATTGATATGCCGATGTCACTGCTGTTTGGCAAGCCGCCGAAGATGCTGCGCGATGTCACTTCCAGGCAGGCGCTGCCGGCTGCACTTGATCTTCCAGATGTGTCGCTCAAGGAGATGGCCACGCGGGTATTGAGACTGCCGGCTGTGGCTGACAAGAGTTTCCTCATCACCATTGGTGACCGTTCGATCACCGGACAGGTCGCACGTGATCAGATGGTGGGACCCTGGCAGGTTCCAGTTGCTGATTGTGCAGTCACGCTCAGTGACTATATCAACACCAGCGGTGAATGCATGGCTCTTGGCGAGCGCACCCCGCTGGCGCTGATCGATGCGCCGGCATCGGGCCGCATGGCTATAGGAGAGGCGCTGACCAATATTGCGGCTGCAGCCATCGAGCAGATAGGTGATATCAAACTCTCGGCCAACTGGATGGCGGCGGCAGGCCATGCCGGCGAGGATGCCAACCTCTATGCGACCGTCGAAGCGGTGGGTATGGAGTTGTGTCCTGCACTGGGTATTGCCATTCCGGTCGGCAAGGATTCGATGTCGATGAAGAGTGTGTGGAAAGATTCTGCCAGCGGTGGCAACGTGGAGATGGCGGCGCCCCTGTCATTGATTATCTCGGCATTTGCACCGGTGGTTGATGTGCGCCGCACCCTGACGCCTCAACTGCGCAGGGATTGTAGAGAAACACAGCTGATTCTGGTCGATCTGGGGCAGGGGAGGAACCGGCTTGGCGGCAGCGCCCTGGCGCAGGTCTATAAGCAGGTCGGAGATCAGAGCCCTGATGTGGATGATGCGCTGTTGCTGAAGGGCTTTTTCGACGCCATACAGGCATTGAGCCGCCAGGGGTTGCTGCTAGCCTACCATGACCGCTCGGACGGCGGTCTCTTTACAACCC
>JAYELV010000400.1:0-2638 GCA_034717755.1 Pseudomonadota bacterium
TCTCTCGAAGCATAGAAACAAGAGTATCCAGCGCCTCTCCAAGATCTGCAGAGTCGTTGACTTTTTGAATAATACGATGAAGGGTCTCGAGCATGCAGTGATGTCCGTTTTAACTGGCGGAATCTAATTCAACAAACAAATGTTTTCCACAGATGAATACAGCTGGGCGCAATAAGTGGAGCGCATTGCGCCGCATGGAAAGGTGCAATGCGTTTCACTCATTGCATGCACCCTGCAACTCATTGTGGTTCTTGCTTTGCCAGGTTGGGAGCTATCCCCCGGGAATGGCTCTCTCAGCGATACAGCCGCACACGCCGTGAGATGGCGCGTGGTTCTGAGAATTCCAGGCCCGGCTCTTCTTTTGGAAACAGCAGTGGAGCCAGCTGCTTTAATGCATCAGCATAGACCCTGCGCTTAAAGTAGACGACCTTGTCGACCGGATACCAGTATTTCACCCAACGCCAGTGATCAAACTCCGGCTTGGGCGAATGATCCAGGCAGAAATCAGATTCGTTGCAGTTGACGCGCAACAGATACCAGCGCTGCTTTTGTCCGATGCAGACAGGATTAGTGTTCTTACGGATATAACGCCGCGGCAGACGATAACGCAACCAGTCATGCGTCGAGCCGAGCAGGTTGACATGGTGAGGTTTCAGTCCCACCTCTTCATCCAGTTCGCGATACATTGCCTCTTCAGGTGACTCGTTCGTATCGATGCCTCCCTGTGGAAATTGCCATGCATCCTGTCCGATGCGTTTCGCCCAGAACAACTGGCGCTGTTGATTGCACAAAATAATACCGACATTGGGCCGGAAACCATCAGAATCTATCACGATCAAAGAGTTTATTAATATCGGATAACTCTTTTCATTCTTTCAAATTTTGTATGATAAAGCAAGAACGATGCAACATAAACTACTGCTAAATATAGAAAATCGGTATAGTTCGCACACAGACTCCTGAGTCTGTTGCAAAACTCTAAAATGTGTCATTCCGGCTAAAAACATGCCGGAATGACGGGGTTTTTCAAGAAATTCTTTTGACACTCTTTTTAACGGGATAATTGACGTGGCGCTGGCAATATTTGATCTGGACAACACCTTGCTTGCAGGGGATTCCGACTATCTGTGGGGGACTTTTCTGTGCGACCGGGGGATCGTTGATCGTGATTTCTATGAACAGCAGAACCAGCGCTTTTACCAGGAGTACAAGCAGGGAAGCCTTGATATTATGGAGTTTTTACAATTTTCCCTCTACCCACTCTCCCAGCATCCCCTTGAGACCCTTCAGCAGTGGCATCGGCAATTCATGCGCAACTATATTGAACCATTGATCACCGCCGATGCCCTTGAGCTGGTCGATGAACATCGCCGCAAAGGTGACATCCTGATGATCATTACCGCCACCAATGCCTTCGTGACCGCCCCGATTGCACGGCGTTTTGGCATTGACCATCTGCTGGCAACTGAGCCGCGCATAAAAGATGGCAGGTATACGGGTGAAGTCGCAGGTGAACCCAGCTACCAACAGGGAAAAGTGCATCGTCTTGAAAGCTGGCTGCAGCAGCATCGGCAGTCCATGGATGGCAGCTGGTTCTACAGTGATTCGCATAATGATCTGCCTCTGCTCGAGCAGGTGGAGCATCCTGTCGCCGTGAATCCCGATGAACTCCTCGAACAACGTGCACAGCAGCAGGGATGGCCAATCATCAGACTGCATCCATGAAACAGCCGCTGGCGATACTGCTGATAACCCTGGGTGTCGCCTTGATGCTGTTGCTGTCGGTCAGTTATGGAAGCATCTCCATCCCCTTTGCAGCAATCATAGAACTTCTGCTGAACCCTGATGAATCAACCTGGTCACGTATTCTGTGGGAACTGAGAGTGCCACGGGCTGTATTCGCATTTATCATTGGCGGATTGCTGGCGCTCGCCGGCGTCCTCATGCAGGCGCTGTTGCGCAACCCCCTCGCCGACCCCTACATTCTTGGCACATCGGGAGGCGCTGCAGCTGCCATGCTGATTGCTTTTTTGCTGGCAATTCCGGCACAGCTGCATGCATTCATGGCGCTTGCCGGAGCCGCCTTCAGCACCTTGATACTGCTCTCTTTCACAGGAGTGCGGCAGGGCCTGCAGCAGCAGCAACTGCTGCTCTCCGGCATCATTCTGACGACAGGATGGGGGGCCTTGATCACCTTCCTGCTAACTGCCGCACCAACGCAACAGATCCCCGGTATGCTCTTCTGGCTGATCGGTGATCTGGGAGAAAGTTCCTCACTGCTGTTGCCTGCCGCCACACTGGCCGTCGGGCTGCTTGCTGCATTACTACTGGCAAAACCACTGGATATGTTGCTGCTGGGTGACCTGCAGGCGGCCTCGTTAGGTGTCTCCGTCAGATTGCTGCGCTTTGCAATGCTGAGTGTAGCAGTGACTGTGACGGCTATCGCGGTCTCTGTTGCCGGGCCGATTGGATTCGTTGGCCTGGTGACCCCGCATCTTGTGCGTTTTGTGACAGGCGCATCGCATCGCCGCCTTATTCCTGCTAGCGTCATGACAGGGGGGATGCTGATGATGGCTGCAGACCTGCTGTCACGCACCATCATTGCACCACGGCAGATGCCGGTCGGTGTTTTTACCGC
>JAYELV010000400.1:2738-22091 GCA_034717755.1 Pseudomonadota bacterium
CGATCAACGCCGGCGGCAGAGAACTCATTCATCAACTGCAGTGGCGCGTCGAGCCGCAGCAATGCTGGGGGATCCTCGGACCCAACGGCTGCGGAAAAACCTCTCTGCTGCACAGCCTGGCGGGACTGCGTGAAGTCGATGAGGGCGAGATTCACATTCAACAACGCTCTATCAACAGCTACTCACGACGACAGCTTGCTCAATTAATCGGACTGCTATTCCAGCACAGCAGCTATGATTTTCCAACCAGGGTTGAAGAGCTGGTGATGAGCGGCCGCTTTGCGCAACAGAAGCTGCTGGCGGGCATCACGGCCGAAGATCGTCAGCAGGTTTATTCTGCAATGCAAAAGTTCAAGATTGCGCAGCTTGCCGGCAGAGCCGCGAACACGCTCTCAGGTGGCGAGATGCAACGCGTCGCGATGGCGATACTGCATACCCAGTCGCCACGCATTGCGCTCCTTGATGAGCCCGAGAATCATCTCGATCCAGGAGTTATGTTTAAGTTATTACAAATACTTACTGAGTATTTCTCGACTGAGAATAGATCATGCGTCATGGTTCTTCACGATCCGTCTATCGCTGTACGACTGTGTTCCCATCTACTGCTGCTGTTTGGCGATGGACGTTACCTCAAAGGTGCAACAATGGATATCGCCACCGCGGATAATCTCTCGGAGCTCTATGCACATCCGATGCACGCCGTCTCCATCGATGACGGCCTGCTGTTTTACCCTGGATAATGCCTTGTTGAGAGTGGTTTTTTTCCACAGATGCACACAGATAAACACGGATAAAGAGATTGAGTTACATCATCCTGCTATGCGCCCCTTGCTGTGCCTTGAAGACGAACAACATTGCTTCCCGATATCGGGAAGTTATTTATGGGCAACTCCTTATTGGTGTGTTTGAGAAAATCCTGAATAGTTGTGTTGCGAGTAAAAAAATTACTTCCACCCTTTCCGGATATTTAAATCAGGCATAGGAAAATGTTTGCTGTTTTGCGTAAAAATACACCCTCCTGTCCGCATCACAGTAGCGGCAAGAATTGCATCATTGGCGTCGATTCCATGGCTGGGATTCCATTTGCGATACAGCATCCCGGCTATATCAATAATTTTCTGATCCACTGACTCTGTTGTAAACTGCGACAAAAATAAGGCTGTCGCAGCCTCCTCTTCTGGCCTCATAAAGAAAACAACTTCTGCACGCTGCATCGCGCCGGTATAGAGATCGTATCCATCCTTATCCCGAAGACGCATTAATAAATTCCTGGCTTTTTTCTCTCCTCGAAGATGCCAGATAAGAATATCTGCATCGATATAAGCTCTCACCGATGATGCCTTTGCATGGATTTATTGAAAGCTGAACGCGCTTCTGAGATGCTTTCCTGAGGCGTATCCGATCTTATCCAGGCGCCACAGCTGTTTTCAAATGCATCAATTTTTTTATCTAAACCAGTCTGCTCAGAAAACATTCTGATTGCCGCTTCAATAACTGCCTTTTTAGAAGTATTCAGTTCATTGGCTAACACTCCTATTTGCTGAATGACTGACTCGTCCACGCGCGCCGAAAAAATCTTATCCATTATATACCCCTGATGATTACGTATACTATGTGACGTAAGCATATCAGGCCCACCTTTGATTTGCAACATGACTAAATGATGCAAAATTAGCACTTCATGGGCTTTTTAAAAATGGGGTGGCTTCTTGCTAAGAGAGTCTATTTTTCACGTTTTATCATCCTCTACGCAATAAACACTGACAAGCAAGGATTGATGTGGTGAAATATGCAGCTGACAGAGACCATACGGATGATTATCATGAGCCGCATTACCACAACCCCTTTCGATGACCAGCGACCCGGAACTTCGGGACTGAGAAAAAAAGTCACCATATTCCAGCAACCGCATTACCTTGAAAATTTCGTGCAGTCGGTATTCGATGTGATTCCAGCACTCAAGGGAGGAACCCTGGTGCTGGGAGGTGATGGACGCTTTTATAATCGCGAAGCCATTCAGACCATCCTCAAGATGGCTGCCGCAAACGGCATAGCGACAGTTCTTGTCGGTCAGCACGGCATACTCTCGACGCCGGCCGTCTCTCACCTGATTCGCAAGTACAATGCACAGGGCGGCATCATTCTTTCTGCAAGCCACAATCCCGGCGGTCCGGATGGCGATTTCGGCATCAAGTTCAATACCGACAACGGCGGTCCTGCTCCTGAAGCTATCACTGAAGCCATCTTTGAGAGAAGCCAGGCTATCGATGAATACCAACTGCTGGGCAATGAAGATATCGATCTCGATGTTGCCGGAAAACTGCAGATTGGTGACATGCATGTCTCGGTGATCGACTCCATCGGTGATTATGCCGAGTTGATGCAGTCAATCTTCGATTTCGACGCCATCCAGGCACTGCTGGCGCAACCCGATTTCAGGATGGCGTTCGATGCCATGCATGCCGTGACCGGTCCCTATGCAAAACGCATCTTTGGAGAGATGCTGTTTGCAGGAGATGATGCTGTTATCAATGGTATACCGCTGATGGATTTCGGCGGCGGGCATCCGGATCCAAATCTGGCGCATGCTCCGGAGCTGGTTGCAATGACACTGGGAGATGACGGCGTCGATTTTGCCGCAGCCTCTGATGGCGATGGCGACCGTAACATGATCCTGGGAAAAAATATCTTCGTTACCCCCAGCGACAGCCTGGCGATCATGGCCGCCAATGCAACCCTGATTCCCGCCTATAGCAAAGGCATCTCCGGTATTGCCCGCTCCATGCCGACCAGCCAGGCTGCGGACCGCGTTGCTGAAAAACTGGGACTCGACAGTTATGAAACCCCCACAGGCTGGAAGTTTTTCGGCAATCTGCTGGATGCCGGAAAAGTGACATTCTGTGGTGAAGAGAGCTTTGGCACCAGTTCGGATCATGTGCGTGAGAAGGATGGCCTGTGGGCGGTGCTTTTCTGGCTCAACCTGCTGGCAGTGAAGAAACAGTCAGTCAGGGCGATCGTCGAACAGCACTGGCGGGAGTATGGACGCAACTACTACACCCGCTATGACTACGAGGCTGTCGACAGCGCTGCGGCAAACCAGCTGATGGATGGGTTGCGCGGACAACTCCCCTCCCTCGCCGGCACATCACTTGACGGACGCAGGGTCACTCTGGCCGATGATTTCAGCTACACCGACCCGGTTGATGGCAGCGTCTCGGATCAGCAGGGCATCCGCATCCTGTTTGAAGATGGTTCCAGAGTCGTCTATCGCCTCTCCGGCACTGGAACGGAGGGCGCTACTCTGCGCGTCTATCTGGAGTATTTCGAGCCTGATAGCGATAAGCAGCTGCTGGATACCGCAGAGGTGATGCAACCATTTGTCGACATAGCCACCTCGCTGGCAAAAATCGAAGAGCTCACCGGGCGCAGTGAACCGACGGTGATTACTTGAGGGAGGTTTTACGTTTTAGGTTTTAGGTTCTAGGTGCGAAGTGTATTGCGCTGTATTGATGTCGTATCGTTTTACCAAATAACCTCTAAAGGTTCGATATGCTGTAATTTGGAATCAGCAGTGATCAATGGCGCCTTATGAATCATTGCTGTCGAGGCAATCAAGCGGTCAGCGGGGTCTTTGTGGGTAAAAAGATCCTGTTGAGATAAAACAGCAATTTCAGGAGTCACCGGCAGGATAGTCAATGACATGGTCAAAATAATGTCATTCATATACTGCACTGCGGAGACATCATCTCTTAAACGTCCGGCCTTGAATAACATGGAGATTTCCCAAAAAGAGATATCCGAACAAGCCAGGGTTCGCTTTTCAAGCGACTCCTGTATCGCCTGCCGAGCCCTGTTTGACAATCTTGCTGAATCATCCTGCCAAAAAATCAGGATGTGGGTATCACAAATTGTCAGCATCAGCACTCCATTGACTATCCAAAGGCTGCATAACATCGCCAACCATCATGGTGCCGCGCAAAGCATCCAGCCGCTTTTGTGCCGCTTCCACCTGTGTAAATTCAGGAACCAGCCTGGCAACCGGTTTTCCATGACTGGTTATTTGAATCTCCTCGCCATTACTGACTTTTTTCAGATAATCCGGCAAATGCGCTCTTAAATCGGTAATTTTTACCTGCTGCATGAATATAGCCTATTGTGTACAATTATTATGTACATTATAGACGAAAATCTGATGAACCACCAATGAGGCGTATCAAGCGCAGTGCATCGCGTTGCATTTATGCCATTTCTGCTTTTTTATCCACAGATAAACACGGATGCACACAGATAGATGGGGATTTTTGATGTAATTTTTCAATAACCCCGTGCAGGAAGTAGGGTCGGGAGTCTGCTTTTCAGGGCTGTATAAAACAGGGATGTTTTATCAGAGCTTACAGGGACGTATTCACGCGTCCCTGAAAGGCTGATCCCGATCCTGCGCAGACTCGAACAATGCACGGACTTTCTGAGAAGTTACTTTTTGATCTGTGTTTATCTGTGTGCATCTGTGGATTATTATTTTCTCTACTCAGGCTGTTGACAGCAATTTCGCCATCTTCTCGTGGTTTGGGGCTTCGACAACACCTCGCTCGGTAACAATGGCATCGACAAGCTCTGCCGGTGTGACATCGAAGACGGGATTCCAGGCTGTGACGCCCTCTGCCCCGACTCTGTGGTTGCCGCAGTTGAGCACCTCTTCGGGGTCACGCTCTTCGACGGGGATATCTGCGCCGCTGGCTGCATCGGGGTCGATGGTCGAAATTGGCGCCGCCACCATGAACTTGACGCCATGGTACCTGGCGGCGATGGCCAGTTGGTAGGTGCCGATCTTGTTGGCGACATCACCATTGGCGGCGATGCGGTCGGAGCCAACGATGACCCAGCCGATATCTCCACGCGCCATGGTGGCGGCCGCTGCAACATCGGCAATGACTGAAACCGGGATATTGTCCTGATACAGCTCCCATGCTGTGAGACGGGTTCCCTGCAGCCATGGACGGGTTTCGTCTGCATAGACATGCTTGATCCTTCCCTGTGCAAAACCGGCGCGAATCACACCCAGCGCCGTGCCATACCCCCCTGTCGCCAGAGCCCCGGCATTGCAGTGGGTAATCACACATGCGGGTTGCTGAATCAGTGCTGCTCCCAGTTCGCCCATACGCCGGTTGGCAGCGATATCCTGCTGATGGATTAGTTGAGCTTCACTGAGCAGAACCTCAGCGGCATTGTCATCGGCTATCTGATTGGCCAACCGCTGCATACGTCGGAGCGCCCAGAAAAGATTCACCGCTGTCGGTCTTGCTGCAGCAAGCAGATCCACATCAGCCTGCAGCTTCTCGCGCCACTGATCACCATGCTGCATCACCGAAAGCACCACACCATAGGCCGCCGTAATACCGATAGCAGGCGCCCCGCGCACCACCATGTCGCGAATGGCATCTGCCGTCTGCTGAGCACTCATGAGATGAATAAACTCCACCCTGGCGGGCAGCAGACGCTGATCGAGCAGGTAGAGCGCATCATCCTGCCATACGATGGCATCATCGCCGCTAATTCTTTTATCGGGTAAAAACATCCCCATCTTGTTATCCTTCAAATTGATTCGACGCTATTGTGCCAAAACAACAACCGGATGACAGAGATAATTTCACAACAGCCTATAGATACGCTAATCACATGCGACTGGATTATTCCTGTTACGGCAGGCGACCCTGTTCTTGAAGGGCACGCCATAGCCGTTCACCAGGGTAAAATCGTTGACCTGCTACCCGCAGCAGATGCCTTGCAAATCTATAGCGCAAAACATCTGCACGAACTGCCTCGACATGCGCTGATTCCAGGCTTCATCAATACCCACACGCACAGCGCCATGAACCTGTTTCGAGGCATGTCGGACGACCTGGCATTGATGGAGTGGCTCAACAACCATATCTGGCCTGCCGAGGCAAAATGGCTCAGCGAGGACTTCGTTGCTGACGGAAGCCGTTTGGCGATCGCCGAGATGATCAGGGGCGGCACCACCTGCTTCAATGATATGTATTTCTTTCCCAATGTGACGGCGCGCATTGCCAGCGAGACAGGCATTCGCGCCACAGTCGGACTGATCGTGTTTGACTTTCCTTCTGCATGGGGCGAAGGCCCGGATGACTATTTTCAAAAGGGGCTGTCCATTCATGCCGAGTTCCTGAATCACCCATTGATTCAGACAGCGCTGGCTCCGCATGCACCCTATACTGTGTCAGATGCTCCACTCTCACGGGTTCGCATGCTTGCCGACGAGCTGGATATTCCTGTACATATTCACCTGCACGAAACCAACGACGAAATTCAGGGAAGTCTGCGAGATCATGGCGAACGGCCAATGGCGCGCCTGCAGCGGCTGGGTCTGCTGAATTCTCAATTGATTGCCGTACACATGACGCAGTTGACGGATGAGGAGATAGAACTGGCAGCGGCGAGCGGCATCCATGTTGTCCACTGTCCGCAGTCAAATCTGAAACTCGCAAGCGGCTTCTCTCCTGTAGGCAGGTTAAAGCGCGCCGGCGTGAATGTCTGCATCGGCACCGATGGCGCAGCGAGTAACAATGATCTCGACATGCTCGATGAGATGCGCACTGCGGCGACCCTTGCCAAAGCTGTTGACAACAATGCCCGCACCCTGCCCGCTGCAGATGCACTCAGGGCAGCAACAATCAATGGCGCAAAGGCGCTGGGCATCGATAATTTCACCGGATCTCTGCAGATTGGAAAGTCTGCCGACATCGTCGCTATCGATCTGCATCACCTGCGTACACAACCGGTGCATCATGCACTCTCCCAGGTCGTCTATGCGGCATCTAGCAGTCAGGTCTCCGATGTATGGGTGAATGGCAGGCAGCTGCTGGCGAATCACAGGTTGCTGACACTGGATGAAAATGCCATTCTCGAAAACAGCAGGGAGTGGCTTAAAAAGATTCAAAACGAATGATGGCAGTGGTTAGTCGTTGTCCACGAAGATCTGCAGTTGGCGCAGGAGGTATCGTGCCGAACAAAAATTTCAGCAACACAATTCAGGTATAAGCAATCACTTATATAGTGAATAAGAAAAATTAGTTGTTTTTTTTGTGGTTATTCGATCATCATACTTCTTCCCGTGGTCTGTAGCACCACGGTCAACATTCTACGCTAGGAGATTTTTATGGATCAATCCGGTCGTTATGCAGACTTGAGTCTGAAAGAAGAAGATTTGATCGCAGGTGGCAATCACATGCTGGTTGCCTACACGATGATACCAATGCCAGGTTTTGGCGGCTATCTGGAAACAGCCGCGCATTTTGCCGCCGAGTCATCAACAGGCACCAACGTGGAGGTCTCTACGACGGATGACTTCACCAAGGGCGTTGACGCGCTGGTTTATGAGATCGACGAAGCGAAAGGCATCATGAAGATCGCCTATCCTATCGACCTGTTTGACCGCAATATCACTGATGGTCGCTCCATGATCGTCTCTTTCCTTACCCTTGCTATCGGTAATAACCAGGGCATGGGTGATGTTCAGTGTTCGCAGATGGTGGATTTCTACGTGCCGCGCAAACTGATGCAGCTCTATGATGGCCCATCAGTATCCATCAATGAGTTGTGGTCCTTGCTGGGCCGTGATTACAACGATGGCGGCTACATCGCAGGTACGATTATCAAGCCCAAACTGGGACTGCGCCCCGAGCCGTTTGCTGAAGCCGCTTACCAATTCTGGCTCGGCGGTGATTTCATCAAGAACGACGAGCCTCAGGGCAACCAGGTTTTCTGTCCGGCGAAGAAGGTCTATCCGCTCGTTGCTGATGCAATGAAGCGCGCCCAGGACGAAACTGGCGAACCAAAAATATTCTCCGCAAATATTACAGCAGATGACTACCATGAAATGTGCGCCCGTGCAGACTTCATCCTGGAAACTTTTGGTGTAGACGCGCCTCGCGTCGCTTTCCTGGTTGATGGTTATGTGGGTGGTCCCGGCATGGTAACGACAGCACGCCGCCAGTATCCTTCCCAGTATCTGCATTATCATCGCGCCGGCCATGGCGCCATCACATCACCCTCTTCCGTGCGCGGTTACACCGCATTCGTCCTGTCGAAACTGTCGCGTCTAATGGGCGCCTCCGGTATCCATGTGGGCACCATGGGCTTCGGTAAAATGGAGGGCGGCGCCGACGACAGAAACATCGCTTACATGATCGAGCGTGACAGTGCTGACGGCCCGTTCTTCCACCAGGAGTGGTGGGGCATGAAACCTACGACGCCAATCATCTCCGGTGGTATGAACGCACTGCGTCTGCCCGGCTTCTTCGAGAATCTTGGTCATGGCAACCTCATCAACACTTCCGGTGGCGGTTCATACGGTCACATCGACAGCCCTGCTGCAGGCGCCATCTCATTGAAGCAGTCCTACCAGTGTTATATGGAAGGCGCTGATCCCATCGAGTTTGCGAAAGAGCATAAAGAGTTTGCCCGCGCATTCGAGTCGTTCCCGGGTGATGCCGACCAGCTCTATCCCGGCTGGAGAGACAAGCTTGGTGTGCATAAATAAGCCTATGGCTTTTTTGTTAGCATGATTTTTTTCAAGCTATATCTGTAGAACAAAAAGCCCCTGAAACCAGGGGCTTTTTTTTGCTGAATATAATTACCAGGAATGCGTACATGAGCACAATCGAACAATACAAGGTTTCAGCAGAGCCCTTCTATTCTGCACAAAGCAGGGAAATTGAATGGTACGAAGCGGCTTATAACAAGCGTCTGCCGGTCATGGTCAAAGGTCCGACAGGCTGTGGTAAATCACGTTTTATCGAGTACATGGCGTGGAAACTGAAAAAGCCCCTCATTACTGTTGCCTGTAATGAAGATATGACGGCATCAGACCTGGTCGGACGTTACCTGCTGGATGCCGATGGCACACGCTGGGTTGACGGGCCATTGACGACTGCCGCAAGAATCGGCGCCATCTGCTATCTGGACGAAATTGTCGAAGCACGCCAGGATACAACGGTTGTGATCCACCCGTTGACCGACCACCGTCGCGCCCTGCCCCTGGATAAAAAAGGCGAGGTGATCGAGGCGCATGCCGATTTTCAACTGGTTATCTCCTACAACCCGGGCTATCAAAGTCTGATGAAGGACCTCAAGCAGTCCACCAAACAGCGTTTTATCGGCATGGATTTTGATTATGCGCCTGCTGATCTGGAAGCCGCAATCATTGCCAGGGAGGCGGGTATCAGTGAAGAGATCGCCAAACAACTGGTGACTGTCGGCCAGGCCGCGCGTCATCTCAAAGGCCATGGACTGGACGAAGGCATCTCGACCCGCCTAATGGTCTACGCCGCCAATTTGATCGACAGTGGTCTCTCTGCGACCGACGCCTGCCGTCTGGCAATGGTGCGGCCCATCACGGATGATGCAGATATTCGCAGTACACTGGATCATGCGATTGATGCAGTTTTTGCCGAGTGATTCAGAGATCCTTCATTAACATGTTTTGTCATCTCGACGCAGGAGAGATCTTGGAGTTCTATACCTCAGGATCCCTCGGCGTTCGTACCTCACTTCCCTCGGGATGACAGAGAAGAGTGTAATCTATTTTGTAACTATTCAGCTTGTTGATATATTTGCCAGGCAAGTCACTGTTTTCGGGTGTATCTGCCGGAAACGTAGGAGGCAGGGACGCCGACTCGAGCCTACATGGATGTATTCACGGCGTTTTCCGGAAGATATACCTGGAAACAGTGACGAATTAGCAGGTACTGAATAGTTACTCTAAGTTACTCTATTTTTAGGCATAGTGAAGGATGCCATGATTCAGGTTGTAAAAAATTCCGATAACTGAACGGTCATATCAATTATGAGTACAAACGAATCTGAAGCAGCCGTTGAAACGCGTTATCCGGCCTATCGTTCGGCACTGCAGTGCAGCTTCCCACAACTTGAAGATGTATTCGATGACTGCATGGACGAGGCGACAAAAACACTCTCCGACAAAGGTATCGCAGACTACCTGGAGGGCGCATCACTGGTGTGCATGATTGGCCGCGGCTTCGAACCGGTGCTGGTTTACCTCGAAGAGACACCGCAAATCTGCGGTATCGTGGGCCAGCAGGCGGCTGAACAAATCGCGCAATGCGTGTGGAAGATGAGCCGTACACCCAATGGCATCGCCATCCTGCCATTCTTACAGGCACTGCCATCGGCCGCCCGCCGACTGCGAAGCCAGGAACAGTTCGACCACTATATCGAGATTGTTTTCAACTTCATGGAAGCAACCACGGGTTCCATCCATGGCCATCACACCACTTTCCCCAGTCCCGGGTTGACGGATTTTTTGGAAAAATCCCCCTACCTGCTCAGTCAGCTCTCCCTCGATGGCATCAACAACTGGGTAGAATACGGCGTTCGTTATTACACCACTCACCCTGAGCGGCAAAAAGACTACTTCACGCTGCAGTCAGCCGACAGCAAGGCCATATTACAGCGTGAACGCCATGGAACCCTGTTTGCAGACAACCAGCGCCGCCTGGATATGTACATGAAATCGCTGTGGAATGATAAAGAACAGCTGATCCCCTACTCCTCGGGCTTTGATGAACTGCGCAAGCCGCAACCCTATTATGACGCGCTGGGCATCCGCATCCCTGATGTGCTTGATGACAGCAAAAGCGGCGTCTCCGGCCTGGATCGCTATCGTGCAGCGCTGGCGCATATGTCGGCGCACCGGCGCTGGAGCGGCAAAATAGTCGTCGATAACTACAGCCCGTTTCAACGCATCGGTATCGAATGCCTGGAGGATTGTCGCGTCGACACACTGGCCATGCGTCACTACCCCGGTCTCTACAAGCTTTTCATGGCACTGCACCCGCAGCCTCAGGAGGATGCCTGCAAATCAGAGCAGGAGTCCTGTATTCGTCATCGCCTCGCGATGCTCTCCTATGCCTGCATGAATCCGCAGCACGGCTACAGAAACGAAGATATTATTGAATTCGCCGGGCGTTTCCATGAAACCATGCAGCAGGGTGAATCCAGCCTCAAGGAGATGGCGTCGATCTCTGTCTCCTTTATTGCCCGCACCCGCCGCCAGAGTGATCAACACCATAAAATCTATTTCAAGGATACCGAAGTCAGTTACCGCGACGACAACCGTCACCTGTGGATCTACATCGAAGAGAGTGATGACGAGGAGCTGTTCGAACAGGAGAAGCAGAAAAACATTGATCAGGAAGTTGACAAGCTGCCGCCGCGGCATTATCCCGAGTGGGATTACAAGGCGAAAAACTATCGCCCCGACTGGGTGAGTCTGTATGAAAATCTGCACCCGTCAACCTCGCCGGAAAAAATCGATGCACTGTTGAGCAAACACGCAGCATTGGCAAAACGCATCAAGCAGATGCTGGAGTTGCTGAAACCACAGAATTTCGTGCGTGTCCGCTACCAGGAAGAGGGTAGCGAACTTGACCTGGATGTCGCCATTCGCTCGCTGATCGACTACAAGAGCGGGGTGACGCCGGATCCGCGCATCAACATGAGCCACAAGCATGATGGACGTGATATCGCAGTGACCCTGTTGGTGGATCTCTCCGCATCATTGAATGAATCGCCTGAAGGCTGCAACCAAACCCTGTTGGAACTCAGCCAGGAGGCGGTAGCATTATTGGGTATCGCCATCGATGGACTGGGCGATCCCTTTGCCATTGCCGGTTTCTCCTCAAATACCCGTCACGAAGTTCGTTATCAGCACATCAAGGGGTTTAATGAAAAATGGGATGATGAAGTCAAGTCACGTCTGTCAGCAATGGAAGCCGGTTACTCGACTCGTATGGGAGCGGCTATCCGTCATGCTGGCCACTACCTGGGGCATCAGCAGGCTGACAAGAAACTGCTCCTGGTGCTGACGGATGGAGAGCCCTCGGATGTGGATATGGATGATGAGCGCTCATTGATCGAGGATACTGCAATGGCAGTCAAAGAGCTCGATCGGGAAGGCATCTATACCTATTGCATCAACCTCGATCCACAGGCAGATGAATACGTGGAAGATATCTTTGGCAAGCAGTATACGGTCATCGATAACCTGCTAAGCCTGCCGGAGAAACTGCCGCAAGTATTTATGGCGCTCACCAAGTAGCTTTCTCAAATACTGCTCACCACGATTTTCGAGAGCCACTCCAGGAAATCTTTCAAGTCTCCTGTCTGCTTCGTGTGTCACTTAGAATTTGATCGCTTTCTGCAAGTAAAAAATCAAGAAATGTCTGCGCAACCAGTGAGAGTCGTTTTTTCTTCAAATGTACTGCAGACCAGTGGCGTTTCAGTGGAAACTCCTCCACATCCAAAACCGCAACATAGTTGCCGGCCAACTCCAGTCTCAGGTTGTGTCGCGACAGCACCGAGATCCCCAGCCCCGCCATCACGCCCTGCTTGATAGCCTCGATGCTGCCCAGCTCCATATAGGGTTCGATATTGATCCCCTCCCCCGCAAACAATCGCTCCACCGCCTGGCGGGTGCCAGAGCCAGGCTCGCGAACCAGAAAGCGCTCCCTGCTGAGTTTTTGCAGGGTAATTTTGCGCACTCCGGCAAGAGGATGATCGGAGGGAGCCACCACCACCAGCTCGTTATCGATAAACGGGTGGGCCTCTACCGCCAACTCCCTGGGCACCTGTCCCATGATCAGCAGATCATCTTCATTGGACTTGAGGCGCTCCAGCACCTTGGCGCGGTTTGTGACAGTGAGGCGGGGTTTTACCAGGGGATATTGTGCAACAAATGCTCCAAGCAGGTGCGGCATGAAATACTTGGCTGTGGTGATGACAGCAATACGCAATTCGCCCTTGACCACTCCTTCGAGTTCGGATGCAGATTCACCCAGCGCCACCATCTTGTCGAGAATCTCCTGCGCGGCGGTGTAGACATCACGTCCGGCTGCAGTGGGGTGTGCCTGTCGGCCAACCTGCTCGAGCAGTGGAAGCCCAAGGGCTTCACTGAGTTTCTTGATCTGCATGGAGACGGTGGGCTGGGTGAGATGCAGTGTTTGGGCGGCACGCGTATAACCGCCGAGGCGGACAACAGCCTCAAAAATCTGCAGTTGACGCAGGGAAACGTGCCGAATGAGGCTTTCGGAGGCTGAATAAACCATAGATTAAACCCTATGTTTTAAATAGAAACAATTGATTTCATTTATACAGATATCTCGGCATAATGTCTATGGCGCGGCAAGAGCCGCTCGTCACTTTATTTTGATCCTCTGGAGAACACCATGGCTAAAACTTATAGCGCAGGCGTAAAAGAATACCGCGAAACCTATTGGACACCGGATTACACGGTTAAGGAAACAGATATTCTGGCTTGTTTCAAAATCACCCCGCAGGACGGTGTGCCTCGTGAAGAGGTTGCTGCTGCGGTAGCTGCTGAATCTTCAACCGGTACCTGGACAACAGTTTGGACTGACCTGTTAACAGACCTGGATTACTACAAAGGCCGTTGTTACGCGATCGAAGACGTACCAGGTGATGATACCTGTTTCTACGCATTCGTTGCCTACCCGATCGATCTGTTCGAAGAGGGTTCTGTTGTAAACATCCTGACTTCTTTGGTTGGTAATGTATTCGGCTTTAAAGCTCTGCGTGCACTTCGCCTGGAAGATATCCGCTTCCCGGTTGCATACGTGATGACCTGTAATGGACCACCACAGGGCATCCAGGTTGAGCGTGACATCCTCAACAAATACGGTCGCCCTCTGCTGGGTTGTACTATTAAACCCAAGCTGGGCCTCTCTGCCAAGAACTACGGTCGTGCTTGTTACGAAGGTCTGCGCGGCGGTCTTGATTTCACAAAAGATGACGAAAACGTAAACTCACAGCCATTCATGCGCTGGCGTCACCGTTTCGACTTCGTTATGGAAGCTATCCATAAAGCTGAAGCCGAAACTGGCGAGCGTAAGGGTCACTACTTAAATGTAACTGCTCCAACTTCTGACGAAATGATGCGTCGTGCTGAGTACGCTAAGGAAATTGGCGCACCTATCATCATGCATGACTACCTGACCGGTGGTCTGTCAGCTAACACCCAGCTGGCTCAATGGTGTCAGGACAACGGCATGCTGCTGCATATTCACCGCGCAATGCACGCTGTACTTGACCGTAACCCGCACCACGGTATCCACTTCCGTGTGCTTACCAAGGTCCTGCGTCTCTCTGGCGGCGATCACCTTCACTCAGGTACTGTTGTCGGCAAGCTGGAAGGCGACCGCGACGCAACTCTGGGCTGGATCGACATCATGCGCGATTCATACGTTAAAGAAGACCGTACACGCGGTATCTTCTTCGACCAGGACTGGGGTTCTATGCCTGGCGTAATCCCTGTAGCTTCCGGTGGTATCCACGTATGGCACATGCCTGCACTGGTTAGCATCTTCGGCGATGACTCATGTCTGCAGTTCGGTGGCGGTACATTAGGCCACCCCTGGGGTAACGCTGCAGGTGCGGCTGCTAACCGTGTTGCTGTTGAAGCATGTGTTGAAGCACGTAACCAGGGTGTTGAGCTTGAGAAAGAAGGTAAGGATATCCTCACTAAAGCTGCTTCTCATAGCCCGGAGCTTAAGATCGCGATGGAGACCTGGAAAGAGATCAAATTCGAATTTGATACCGTTGACAAGATTGACGTAGCCCATAAATAAGCGACGTCTTTTGCAGTGACACGGCGTTAGTCGTGGTTCTGCGTTGCTCACGTACACTTGTACGCTGCGCTACTCAAAACCACGACTGCCTTGTTTCACAGAAAAATACTTGCTTATTTAAGCAATACAACTAATTATTTGGAGTAAATCACATGAGTGATGTACAAGATTACGAATCAAGCTTAGGCGATGCAGCCGTAAGCCGTAAATACGAAACATTTTCTTACCTGCCAGCATTAAGCGCAGAGTCTACTCGCGCTCAGATTCAATATATCGTTGATAAAGGCTGGAACCCGGGTATCGAGCATACAGAACCAGCACATGCTATGAGCAACTACTGGTATATGTGGAAGCTGCCTATGTTCGGCGAAACAGATGTTGATGTTATCCTGGCAGAAATCGAAGCCTGTCATAAAGCACACCCGGACAACCACGTTCGTCTGTTAGGCTTTGATAACTTTGCACAGTCTGCTGGTGCAGCTATGGTTATTCACCGCGGTATCTCTGTATAGAAATACCAGGTAATACCATGAGGTAACATAAAAGCCTCTGTCGGACGCGTTTCGGTCAGAGGCTTTTTGCCTATAATGCACAGCAATATTCATGAGTTAAAGAGTGTTATATGCCGCGTCCTGATAAATACGTTGGAGTCCAGAACGAAGTCAATGGTGGCATGACCACGATTGGGAAAATCGTTCGCGATGCCTGGGTTTTTGGTTTACTCGAAGAAACCGAAACCTGTGAAGGCTGGAATTTTGCTGGTGTAGATGCCTTACTGGATAAGGTGAATAAAGAGTGGGATAAATATGGTTGCCTGGTGAGTAATCTGCCGCCAGAGCTGTTTGACAAGCATCAGAAAATTCATGGCAAGGCGATAGAAGACGCCCGTGCTGCCGGATGGTGTGGAGAAGCTGAGACTGATGATGAGAAATAAAACATCCCGATAAGAATTATATTCTTGCTGCTATTACAAAATGCTGCAAAATATTTTAAAACCACATAATTGAATAGAGAGAGTGGCTATGTCCGTTACTGAAAACGTTGTAGATGCCGAACAATATTTAATAAAAGATGAACCCTATTACGAGCCCGTTGGTAAAGAGATAGATTTATACGAATCCGCTTACGATGTTCGTATGCCGATGATGATCAAGGGTCCTACCGGTTGTGGGAAATCTCGTTTTGTTGAGTACATGGCATGGAAGTTGGGTAAACCGTTAATCACGGTTGCCTGTAATGAAGACATGACAGCCTCGGATCTGGTCGGTCGCTTCCTGCTCGATAAAGACGGAACCAAATGGCAGGACGGCCCACTGACCACCGCAGCGCGTATGGGAGCTATCTGCTACCTCGACGAAATCGTTGAAGCTCGCCAGGACACCACGGTTGTGATTCACCCACTAACTGACCACCGCCGCAGTCTGCCATTAGATAAAAAAGGTGAGTTGATACAGGCGCATCCGGATTTTCAGTTGGTGATCTCATACAACCCCGGTTACCAGAGTCTGATGAAAGATCTGAAACAATCGACCAAGCAGCGTTTTGGTGGGATGGACTTTGATTACCCTGAAGAAAAAATCGAGATTAATATCGTTTCGAAAGAGTCAGGTGTGGATCCCGAGACTGCCGAGAAGCTGGTGCATATCGCACAACGCGCACGTAACCTGAAAGGTCATGGCCTGGATGAAGGTATCTCTACACGTTTGCTGGTGTACTCCGGTCAGCTCATCGCTAAAGGTGTCGCACCGGTGGATGCCTGCAGTATGACCATGGTGACGCCACTAACAGATGATCCTGATATGCGCGATACACTGAACGCAGCTGTTGAAACATTTTTTGGCTAAACGAATAGTAACTATTCAGGACGTGCGAGATTGTTGCCTGTTTTGATAATGATAGAAATCTGATATGTCGATAAAGCTCGAAGATTACGAAGATTTTCTCACTGAGTCCGCGCCTGAAATTCGTGACGTTCTGGAAAGTACTTTTCAGGAAGCATCACGAGTGATGTCACCGAGCGGTTTGCAGGAGTATATGGACGGCGCCAAGAGTCTGTGTAACCTTGGCCGTGGTTCCGACGTGGTGATCTCCTACCTCCAGGAGATGCCGCTGGTGGCGAAAGAGTGTGGCGAAGATGTCATTGGCGATTGCCTCACCGCTGCCATGAAACTCTCTTCCATGACCTCCGGTGAAGTGGTCGCGCTATTGTTTGGCAGTATGCCAACGGCGGCGCGTAACCTCGGTGATGCAGAGCTGTTTCGCGGTTATCTGACGCTGATACATCAATTAGCGTCTACAGCATCACGCGGTGTGCGTCCGATGCTCAACCATATCGATGAGCTGTTATCAAAATTAACGCTCAGCGGTCTGCGCCGCTGGGCGAACTTTGGCGCACAGGCCTATCGCCGGGATTTTGATAATCTTACCGCTTACTTCAATCTTGAGTCGGCTGACAGCCGTGCGGTATTGCAAAAAGAACGCCGTGGCATCCTGTTTATAAAAACACAGCGCAAGTTGAACTTTTATCTGCGTGCATTGTGGGGCCGCGATTTTTTCCTGCGTCCAACCGGTGCTGACTTTGCAGACTTCCGTCCCTTCATCGAACACCGTATATTGCATCTTCCCGATGCGCTGGATGACTGTGGCGATATCGCAGGTTTAGAGCTTTATCGTGCAACAGCCGCACATATGGCATCACATATGATGTATTCAACTGCGCCGATCTCTGCAGAAGGGCTAAGTCCTGCGCAGATGTTTTTTATCGGTCAGGTAGAAGATGCACGTATCGAATACAAAGCGATTAAGGAATTTCCGGGTTTAAAGAGACTGTGGCGCTCACTGATGGATGTGCCCGGTGAACAAAAAATTGAACATCCAAGCATGCCGCTGCTGGAACATTTCTCCAGGATGCTGCTGGATGACAGCGTGACTTCTGACGATCAGAAGTTGAACGAACTTGCGCAAAAGTTCCACAACGAAATCGAACAAAAGCAGGATGATAACAACTTTTGCTGGCACCTCGGTCTGGAAGTTTTCAACCTCTTCTCGTCACGCAAAGAAGTGCCGAGCCTGCGCATCCTTGAACGTATTGATATCCCGTATCGTGATGATAATCGCTATGTGTGGGAGTTTGAGGAATTCAGCTGGGAGGTCGAATATGAATATGTGCCGGCCAGCCAGCGACAGGTAAGACGCGAGGTCAGCGTCATCGAAATGGCGAACGAGGTCGATTGTGAATTAGCCGGTGATGATGCACAGGAGATCTGGACCTGTTCGACCAATATGCGTCCTTATGAAGATGACCTCACCGATGAACAAATCAGCTTCAATGATATGTGGGGCAAGGAACCGGTTTCAGACCCCTACCATTACCATGAATGGGATTACCAGATCCAGCTTCACCGGCCTGACTGGGCAACCGTTTACGAACGCCGGCAGCCACGTGGTCATGTTGAGGATA
Source organism: Pseudomonadota bacterium (assembly GCA_034717755.1). Taxonomy (GTDB): domain Bacteria; phylum Pseudomonadota; class Gammaproteobacteria; order Chromatiales; family Chromatiaceae; genus Sva-25. The sequence goes on from JAYELV010000400.1 coordinate 20,883, forward strand.
TCGAGGCCATTATCGACGCCTACAAACCGGTCGCACATCGCATTAAACAGATCATCGACCTGCTAACACCTGAAGGTGTGCAGCGCGTGCGTAATATGGAAGATGGTGATGAAGTGGACATCAACGCCGCCATCGATGCCATGATTGCGATACGTATGGGTGAGCAACCCAATACCCGCATCACCATGCGCAACGTGTTAAAAACGCGTGATCTGTCAGTGGTGCTACTACTGGATCTGTCTGAATCAACCAATGAACCGATGAATGGTTCAGAAAAAACGGTATTACAACTGACTCGTGAAGCAGCTACCCTGGTAGCCACCGCGATTGAAGGCATTGGAGATCCGTTTGCCATTCACGGCTTCGCTTCAGACGGTCGTCATGACGTACAGTATTACCGTTTTAAAGATTTCCACCAGCACTTCGATGATGAGTCCAAGTCGCGACTTGCCGGAATGAAAGGTGGATTATCAACCCGCATGGGAGCGGCCTTGCGGCATGCCGGCAATCACCTGCTCAAACAGCAGGAGAGACGTAAGCTGGTTTTATTATTAACCGATGGTGAACCGGCTGATATCGACGAGCGCGACCCGCAGCATCTACGCCACGACACTAAAAAGGCCGTTGAAGAGCTATATAGCACAGGCGTACTCACCTATTGTCTGACACTTGATCCGAATGCAGATGATTACGTAAAACGAATCTTTGGTGCAAACAACTACACCATTATCGATAATGTCGATAAATTACCTGAACAACTGCCCACCTTGTTTGCAAGTCTGACCGGTTGATTTAATGATGAGCACACGCATCGATGACATGCTTGTGTACGCAACCCGGGCTGATCATCTGGATGCTTCGCTGTACAACCTGTGGCGTCGCGCACGCCTGCATTTGGGTAGCCCGTTGCGGCTCTCCTTGCCGGGATTGAAACAGCTGGTGCTGATCCTCGAGGACGACAGCTGGGTGGTCGTGGATGAAGTTCAATACGATATGCCTGTACTCGCCTGGGTGAATTTTCAGGATAGTGGCCGTGACAATTTACACAAGCCGATCCTCTGTACCCTGAATTTTTACCACTACCTGGCAAGCCGTTTGCGTGACAAAGTGCTGGCGCGTATGGAGGAAGCACTGGAGCAACGCTTGAGTGACGCCTGAAACCCCCACGGACAACATCGGCGGCAGATAACTTCATCAGTATCAACTATC
>JAYELV010000401.1:0-1457 GCA_034717755.1 Pseudomonadota bacterium
CCCCCCCAATTCAGGATTCGATATCACACCGAGCCGATCACGGCGCGGCACAATGTAACCAGAAGGTTCTCGGTCTCCTAGTTCGTTCTGGGCAGACTCCCATCCACGATATTCTGGGGATTATGAAATCCGATCCCCGCTACATGAAAACGAAGCGCCTGAGAGGGCGCCGGATCAAGTTAAAAAGAAGAGGTGGCTGGGTTTGTTTGGACAGTAAAATGCTGTTTATAAGTGATAAGCTGTCTCCTGTTCATGCCGCTATCTCATGGGCAAGTGTTGCCCAATAAACATCATTCGGTGTTCTCCTGCTGAGGCTTTGATGGCGGCGGCGACCGTTGTAGAACTCAAAATAGGCTCTCAGTCCCTGCCGAGCCTCGGCCATTGATCCATACGCCTTCAAATACACTTCTTCGTACTTCACGCTTCGCCAGAGTCGTTCGATAAACACATTGTCCATCCAGCGGCCCTTGCCGTCCATGCTGATCCTTACACCCTGGGCGTCAAGCATATCCGTAAAAGCTTCCGAGGTAAACTGACTGCCCTGGTCGGTGTTGAAGATCTCCGGTGGGCCAAAGGTCGCGAGCGCTTCTTCCAGCGCATCCAAACAGAAGGAAACATCCAGGGTGTTGGAAAGCCGCCAGGCCAGCACCCGGCGACTGGCCCAGTCCATAATGGCGACAAGATAACAGAACCCTCTGGCCATTGGCAGATAGGTTATATCGGCGGCCCAAACGTGATTGGAGCGAATGATCTCCATATTCCTGAGCAGATAGGGGTAGATCTTGTTCCCTGGCTGCGGCCTGGTGGTCCTGGGCTTGCAGTAGATTGCCTCTATGCCCATTTTGCGCATCAGCGTGCGGACATGCCCCCTGCCGACGTTGTGACCCAGATCCTTGAGCTCATCTCGTATCCGTCTGCTGCCGTAAAACGGCCACTTTAGATGCATCACGTCGATGAGCCGCATCAGCTCCAGGTCACGAGCGCTAACGGTAGCCGCCTTATAGTAGATGCTTGACCGGGAGAGGTTCAGCAGCCGGCATTGCCGACTTAGAGGCAAGGCATGCTTCCGATTGATCATCGCTTTGCGCCCGGTTCGCTTATGCGCCCGAGCGCCACGGATAAAAAATCGTTCTCCATGGCGAGTTGTCCGATTTTGGCATGCAATTCCTTGATGTCGGGCCCAGCTGCCGGCTTCTTGCCTCTGGCAAAGATTTCCTCTGCTTCGGCGAGCAGTTTCTTCTTCCACTGCGTGATCTGGTTGGGATGCACCTCAAATCGCTCTGCCAACTCAGATAGGGTTTGCTCCCCCTTGATCGCCTCCAGCGCTACCTTGGCCTTGAACGCTGCCCCGTGATTCCTTCTTGGTCGTCTTGTCATCTCCGCTGCTCCTTTCGTTCTCCTTAGTTTAGAGCAGCTTTATCACTTATGGCAGTGTCCAGTTTTTCCCATCCAGCTCT
>JAYELV010000402.1:0-1455 GCA_034717755.1 Pseudomonadota bacterium
GTTATCAGGAAAGAGGGTAATATCTGGCGGAGAGGGTGGGGTTCGAACCCACGTGGGGCTTGCGCCCCCAACGGATTTCGAATCCGCGCCGTTATGACCACTTCGGTACCTCTCCATGAGTCAGGAATATTATCATGGATCTGCATGCTATAACTCCGACATCAGTACTGCTCAATCACTCCGTGCATAATCGCGTTTAGATGAGCTAAATCTCCACCTCCTCCATCTGATCCTGCTCTCTCCCCATCTGGCATCATAATCTTGAGCGCTATGAGGAGGCGATCTTGGGTATAATCAGCCGCTTATTGTGATTTCAAGTAACTTCTCAATAATCCCGTGCTTTACTTGAACCTGTAGGGTGCAATAAGCGACAGCGCATTGCACCTTCCCCATGCGGCGCAATGCGCTGTCGCTTATTACGCCCTACGCATTGGCGAACTTAAATGATGCTCGGGGTTATTGAGAAGATACGATTTCAACCAACACTCTCGGCTGCTGATCGATGGAAAAAACCTACAACCCGCAAAATATTGAGCAACGCTGGTACCAGACATGGGAGGAGAACGGCTGGTTCACCCCCGCCGATACAGGGGATGCCTCCTACTGCATCATGATCCCGCCTCCCAATGTCACCGGCAGGCTGCACATGGGGCACGCCTTCCAGGACACCATCATGGATGCCCTGACCCGCTACCACCGCATGCTGGGTGACAAAACCCTGTGGCAGCCCGGCACCGATCATGCCGGCATCGCCACGCAGATGGTGGTGGAGCGCATTATCAATAGCGAGGGCAAGAGCCGCCATGACTATGGCCGCGACAAGTTCCTCGAGCGCATTCGCGAATGGAAAGAGGAGTCCGGCGGCACCATCACCCGTCAACTGCGCCGCATGGGAGCATCGCTTGACTGGGAGCATGAGCGCTTCACCATGGACGAGGGGCTCTCCGATGCCGTCAAGGAGGTATTCGTGCGCCTCTTCGAGGAGGGGCTGATCTATCGCGGCAAGCGCCTGGTCAACTGGGATCCGGTGCTGCATACTGCTGTCTCCGACCTGGAGGTGATCTCCACCGAGGAGAGCGGCCACATGTGGCACATGCGCTATCCGCTGAGCAATGGACAGGGCGAGGTGGTGGTTGCCACCACGCGCCCGGAAACCATGCTCGGCGACTGCGCCATCGCTGTGCATCCGGGTGACGAGCGCTATGCGCATCTGCTGGGCGAGTTCGTCGAGCTGCCTCTGACCGGACGGCGCATCCCGGTGATCGCCGATGACTATGTCGACCCCGAGTTCGGCACCGGCTGCGTCAAGATCACCCCGGCGCACGACTTCAACGACTATGCTGTGTGGCAACGCCACCGTGATCACAGCAGTATCCAGGCGCTGCCGCATGGCGGGCTGGTTAATCTCTTCACTGTCGATGCCGCCATTCGCAGCAACGAAGAGGATGAAGATGG
>JAYELV010000403.1:0-1448 GCA_034717755.1 Pseudomonadota bacterium
AGTTGACGCTGGAGCCCAGCAGGCGCTCGATGCCGCGGCGTCCGTGCGAACCGATGACGATCAGATCGACGTCGTGTTCGTGCGCATAGTGGGTGATGGCATGGCCGGGGTTGCCGGTGATGACTTCAGCTTTGAGGTCGCTGATATTGACGCTTGCCACCAGTTCATCCATTCTCTGGTGCGCTACTTCCAGCAGGGTTTTCTCCAATTCGATATCGACGGCGAGATCATAGAACTCGCCCGGCATCATCAGGTCATCGACTACATGCAACAGGGAGAGGTTGGCATTGCTGACGAGCGCAAGCTCCTGCACTCTCTGCAGCGCCCTTTCAGAGTGTTCTGAAAAGTCGGTGGCCAGCAGGATATGGCGATATCCCGCATAGCTGTCGCGCTCGATGCGGTTCGTTACCTGTCCCAGCCACTGCATCGCCTGCTGCGACTGTTTGTCGTCAAAATAACGCACTTCGGTATCGACAAAGGCGTTTCCAATCATCGTTATCCAGTGCTCCATGGCATTCCCGCCGAGGATCGCGATGCGCGCGAAGTCCTGCTGATGCTTGACCCCAAACTTGAAATCATCCCAGGCGGCCTTTGCCTCCCACCCCTCGAAATTTTCCAGCGTGATCAGTAGTGAGATAGGCGTCTCCTGCTGCAGTATCTCCTCGATGCGGAGAATCAACTGCTGGTAATCAGCCTCGGTCAGCTTGCCGCTCACCTTGAAGGCATAAATATGCGCATCATCGACCGCGATCTCCTTAAACATCCTGCTGCTCCTCTTTATCAGCAGAGCCACTCTGCTGTTGATCCTGTTCACGCTCCCTGATTCTTTCAGCAAGCTCCTCGTTGAGCTGTATCAACTCCACGGAGGTTTGGTCTGCAACCATTTTCAATCGATCGAGGATGCCGGCTGAGATATACATGGCATCCATTTTCAGGGCGTCGCCCATGAACTCCCTGGCCTCGTGCGCCTCCTCCCCCACATCCTTGAGGTTTTTTACAAACTCGCTGCTAATGTCGTCAATCTCATCACGCGACAAATCCCCCAGATCATGCAGCCGCGTCTGCGCCTGTTGCAATGCATCGCTGAGGGTGGTTTTTTCACTTTTGAGAAATTCCTCGACATGCGACAGCATGCTCTCATAGGCATGCTGCAATTTAGATTTCATCTCGTTTGTATCCATTATCTGCTCCTCTTAGGTGTCTCTGATAAACGTATCAACTGCTCTCTCTTTAATATCGCCCTGTTTGGCAAATTCTTCAAGTGATATGAGTCATAAAACTCTTTTTTAACCACGGAATACACAGAATAGACCGAAAAAGAGTAACTTCTCAATAACCCCGTGTGAATGCTGTCATTGCGAGGGAGCCTAAGCGACCGCGGCAATCTGCTTGAGATTATAAATTACATCCCTGTAATTTACCCTTCGGGCCGCTCAAGGCGCGTTCAA
>JAYELV010000404.1:0-1445 GCA_034717755.1 Pseudomonadota bacterium
CTCGAGAGCGGTTTCGGCAACGGCACCCCCTATATTGATGCGCGTGCGCAGGCGTGCGACTTCTCCTGCGATGGCTTGCAATGCGTACTGGCGTGTCCGACAGGCACCCTGACACATGATCTCAATTTCCCTGCAGACACCCGCATGGGTATCGCCAGGCTGGCCAATCCTAATAAGTGTCTCGCCATGCAGGGAGAAGGTTTCAAGGGGCAGGCGCGCGGTGCTGATTACACCGGATTGCTGCGTTATGATGAAGTCGATCGCTGGAATCCGATCAGGGTCAGCGAGCACCCCTACGATCTTGAACTCTGTGATCTGTGTGTGCGCCAGTGTCCTATCGAGATTCGCATCACCCAGTGCGCCGAAGCAGAGCCTGTTGAAGGCAAGATCGAGCGGGTTGCGCAAAAGCAGGGCAACGAGTGTCCGCCGATTCACGCGATTGCGCTTGAAAAGGTCGATGGCGTCATGACACCGGTCATCAAGGAGGGTTGCGTCGGATGCGGTGTGTGCGAGATGATCTGTCCGCCCGAGCCTGCCGCCATTGTCATCGATGTACACTCTGACAGAGAGGAGAGAAGAGCATGAGCGGTATGAAAGATTCTCTTGCACAACTGTTCGGGCGGGCGCCGAAGCGGCCGCATCAGGATGAGATCTCTGCAGAAGCGAAAAAGCTGCATGCCACGCAGAAAAATGATCCCGAGCGCATCGCCGCCATTCATGCAGAGCTGGCGCACGCAGCAACTCACAAGATGCCGCAGAAGTGGCGCCGCCGCCGCTGGGCTGTGCTCATCGCAGTCAATCTGCTGTTCGTGGTCTCCTACTGGCTCGATATCCAGCTGCTGGAAGGGGCGCTGACCGGCTCGCGTTTCGTCGGTTTCCACATGGCGGATTTGAACTCGGCATTACAAGTAACTTTGGCGTTCAAGCACATGGTGTTGAATCTGGTGATCGGCACTGTCACTGTGTTTATCATGTGGTGGCTGCTGGGAGGAAGAACCTTCTGCTCCTGGGTGTGTCCCTACCATCTCGTCGCCGAGTGGGCGGAGATGATCCACCTGTGGCTGGTGAAAAAGAAGCTGGTCAAGGACCATCCCCTGGACCGCAAGGCAAGAAACTGGTCATGGATGATCTTTGCGGTGCTGGCGATTGTTACCGGCTACACGGTTTTCGAAACCATCTCACCGACCGGCATCATCAGCCGCGCGCTGATCTATGGCCCGGGTCTTGCGCTGGTGTGGGTGTTTCTGCTGCTGCTGTTTGAGATTTTTTATTCGCGCCGCGCCTGGTGCCGTTATCTCTGTCCTATCGGTTTGACCTATGGTCTGGTTGGAGCGACATCTCCCTTCAGGGTGCGCTACAATCTCGAATCCTGTTTTCACGAAGGGGAGTGCCGCAAGGTTTGCGAAGTACCGCATGTGCTGGATACAGTGATCAAGGGGCGCGCC
>JAYELV010000405.1:0-6444 GCA_034717755.1 Pseudomonadota bacterium
CATGGACGTATTCACGCGTCCCTGAAAGGCTGATCCCGACCCTGCGCAGACTCGAACAATGCACGGGCTTTTTGAGAAGTTACGGAACATACGGACAACACGGAAATACAATAAAGAAAACTAATAAAATTCTGTGTTGTCCGTGTGTTCCGTGGTGAATAAAAATCAGTGAAAAAACGGATTGCTATCAATGTGCTTCTCAGGTGCTATGCTATATGTTTAATTTCACGAAAATAGTAGATACAGGTGGCGCAGCAGAATTTACCCCAACCAGGCGGACAACTGGATATGGACCTGGCTGAAAAAAGCAGCAAAGAACAGCGTTTTTTGGTGAGCGATCTGTTGGCTTATCTGGAGTCCTACCTGACGACCAAGCAGATTCGAGAGGTCTATCGCGCCTATCTCTTTAGTGCTGACGCACACATCAATCAAAAACGCATGTCGGGCGAGCCCTATATTTATCACCCGGTGGCAGTGGCTTATATTCTGGCGGGAATGCGGCTCGACTATAAGTGTCTGATGGCGGCAATGATGCATGACGTCATCGAAGATACACCAACGGCGAAAGCCGAAATCGAGGAGATTTTTGATGCAGAGGTGGCGGAACTCGTCGATGGAGTGACCAAGCTGACCCATCTGGACTTCAGTTCCCGGGAAGAGGCCGTTGCCGCCAGTTTTCGAAAAATGATCCTCGCGATGACCCGGGATGTGCGCGTGGTTCTTATCAAGCTGGCTGATCGCCTGCACAACATGCGCACGCTTGGCGTCATGCGACCGGACAAGGCCAGGCGTATTTCGAGAGAGACACTTGAGATCTATGCTCCCATCGCAAAACGGCTGGGTATCCACCGTGTTTGTGAGGAGCTTCAGGATCTGGCATTCATTGCCCATTGGCCATGGCGCTACAGGATTTTGCAGCGTGAGGTGCGTAAGCATCACGGCAAACAGCAGAAAGTCATTAGCGGAATTTTGACTGCGCTGCGCCGTCAAATGGTGCAGACAGACATACCAGCCGAAGTTTTTGGCAGAGAGAAGAATCTTTACAGCATCTATCGCAAGATAACCGACCGCAAGGTACGGTTTGCCGACATTGCCGATGTGCTGGCATTTCGTATCATCGTGCAGTCAGTCGATGACTGTTACCGGGTTTTGGGTGTAGTGCATCACCTTTACAAACCCAAGCCTGGCAATTTCAAGGACTATATCGCCATACCCAAATCAAACGGTTACCAGTCATTGCATACCATAGTATTCGGACCACACGGGGCGCCTGTCGAGGTTCAGATCCGCACCGAAGCGATGCATCGGTTTGCAGAGGAGGGGATTGCCACACATTGGGGATACAAACATGGTGAAGAGGGTGGACGCATCGATGGGCCGAGCAGTGACTGGCTGAAGAGTTTGACGGACCTGCAGGAGGATACGGCTTCCTCGATAGAATTTCTCGAGCATGTCAAAGTGGATCTTTTTCCGGATGAGGTCTATGTGTTTACACCCAAGGGGAAAATCATGGTGTTGCCGCGTGGCGCCACAGTGCTGGATTTTGCCTACGCAGTGCATACGGATGTCGGCAACCATTGTGTTGCAGCACGGGTTGACAAGCGCGTGGTTGCGCTGCGGACACTGCTGCGCAATGGCATGACCATCGAGATCCATGTCTCACCGAATGTCCATCCCAACCCCAAATGGCTGGAGTTCGTTGCGACTTCCAGGGCGCGCTCCAATATCAGAAGTTTTCTCAAGCGGCTGCAGAGCAGGGAGGCAGTCAATCTTGGAGCACAGCTGCTCAGCAGTGAACTGCAGCACTACAACACCACACTGCAGGAGCTGGGTCAACAACAGGTTGAACAGATGTTCACTGCGCTTGGTTATGAGAGCCTGGATGCATTACAGAGCGATATTGGTCTGGGAAACCGTCCGGTGCGTTTTGTAGCCCGGCAGTTGCTGGGAGACGATGTGGCGCTGGCAGAGAGGTCGCAGCAACAGGATCAGTCATCTCTACGGCGGGTTGCGATCGCCGGCACGGAGGGCATGGTGGTCAAGTATGCAAATTGCTGCCGCCCGATCCCGGGTGATCCGATTGTAGGTACTTTCAATCCCGGAAAAGGCGTCGTAATCCATCACGCATCCTGTCTGAATCTCTCCAATGACCGCAGTTATGGTGACAACTGGATCGATGTGCAGTGGGAGGAGGATGTCAGAGGAGATTTTCAGGTGAAGCTGCGCATGGAGGTCAACAACAGGCCTGGAGTGCTGGCAGAGACGGCAACTGTGGTCGCCGAAAGCGGCGCCAATATCGAAAGTGTGCATGCTGACGACAGCGATGGGCACTCCTCTGTGCAGGAGTTTATGCTAAGCGTCAAAGACCGCAGGCACCTTGCGCGGATCATCCGCAGTCTGCGCAAGCTGCCAGCGGTGATCAAAGTGACACGCGTCATCGCCTGAAAGATAGTAACGAGACGTGGGTACTGAGTAACGAGTGTTGCTCAGTCCTCGCTACTCACGTCTCGCTACTATTTTTGCTCTGGATTGTCGATGATGTCGGCAGCAAGCGCCTGTAATTCGACGACTTCCTTGCGCAATGCGGCTTCCTCCGGAGTGGAGTCTGTTGTCTCTTTTTCTGTCTCTGTTTCACTCTCCCGGGGCGTATCTGATGCCTCAGGTGCTGCATTATCTGCATCCTGGCTTTCCTGTGAGCCGTCGAAACCCAACTCGTCTTTACTCTGTTGGAGTGTTTCAGTGTCATGTGCTGGCGCCTGTTGTTGCGGAGAATCGGCTTCAGTCGCGGAATCAGCACTCTCCTGAGGTGCGCTGGTCTCGTCAGTTGGAGCGCTCTCTGCAGCAGCAGGAGGTTCTACTGAGCTGTCGAAGCCCGACTCTTCACTACTCTGTTTGAGTGTTTCGGGATCATGCGCTGGTGCACTCGCTGGCGTGGTCTCACTCTCGGCAGTCGTATCACTCTGCTGTGACGCAGCTGGCTCTTCAGGTGCAATATTTTCAGAAACTGGAGCTTCCTCTGCTGCATCTTCTGCAGAATCCGGAGTATCTGTTTCGGCAGTTGCTGCAGTCTCAGCACTCACTGAGACCTGCTGCTCAACAACAGGAGCTGCTACAGCCTTCTCCTCGCTTCGGGGTGGTTTTGAGTCTGTTAAACCAGTTAACTCAATGAGATCAGGGCGGATTAAGAGTGCAACGGCGGCAATAATCACCAGTAAAAGAGTTATGCGGATCAATCCAAACATGCGGGAGTTCCTGAGAGGTTGAAAAATTAAATCCATTTTAGCATGAGGTTGGCGGGCCACGGCTATGCGATAATGATTTAATGATTAAAAACCCCGTGACAATCTGAGTAATGTCGGCTTTTGATGCGCGCTGGATGCCTCTGCCACAGTTGCGGTATGTCTGTTCCAGCCATTGTGTGTATGGCTGGCTGGCTGATAACAGCTCTTTGACGCAACGCTTGATCGAACACTGCAGCGGCGCATTCGAGGTTAGGCTAAGGGAGCAGAGATGGAAGGCGCCACTGCTGTCGGAATCGCGGCTGCTTGGCATCAGGGTCGGTGAATATGCAATGGTGCGTGAGGTCGAACTGCTGTGTAACGGAATCCCGCATGTCTATGCCAGAACGCTTATCCCCAAAAACAGTCTCACCGGCAGAGCGAGTCAATTGCAGGGGCTCGGCAGCAAGCCGCTCGGAGCACTGCTGTTCAGCGATCCAACGACCAGGCGCAGCACCGTCGAGTATGCCCGCCTGGAAGCTTATCACCGACTCTACCAGTGGGCGATGAGCTCGATGGGAGAGATGCAGAGCGAACTTTGGGGGCGGCGCACGCTGTTCTGTTATGCCGGTAAGCCACTGCTGGTCAATGAAATATTTCTGCCTGCAATCTGCGATCATAATCAGAAATGAATGACAGTCGTAGGTCGGGTTAGTGTCGCGTAACCCGACGATACTCTTTACATTGTTTCAGAATCACGAATGAATGAAATGTCACAATCACGTCTGTCACTCTATAGCGAGCTAATCCGCCTGAATCGTCCGATTGGCATCCTGCTGCTGTTGTGGCCGGGGTTATGGGCGCTGTGGATTGCCGGGGAGGGAGAGCCGACGTGGTGGATCGTGCTGGTTTTTATCGCAGGAACGGCGCTCATGCGCTCGGCTGGATGCGCCATCAATGATTATGCTGACAGGGATCTGGACGGACATGTGCAGCGCACCATTGCACGGCCGATTGCCAGCGGGCGGGTCTCTCCACGTGAAGCCCTGGCGGTCGCTGCAATATTGGCGCTGCTGGCATTTATGCTGGTGCTGCTGCTGAACTACAACACGATTTTAATGTCCTTCGTGGCAGTTGCGCTGGCAGCAATTTACCCCTTTATGAAGCGTTATACACATATGCCGCAACTGGTGCTTGGCATGGCGTTCGGGTGGGCGATTCCGATGGCATTTACCGCGCTGACAAACCAGGTTCCTGCCGTTGCCTGGGTGCTGTTTGTTGCGACAGTCGTCTGGGCATTGATTTATGACACCATGTATGCCATGGTTGATCGTATTGATGATCTGAAAGTAGGCATCAAATCAACAGCGATTCTGTTTGGCAGTTATGACCGTCTGATCATCGGGCTGTTGCAACTGCTGATGCTGGGATTGCTGTTGTGGGCCGGTAGCCTGGTTGGCAGGGGAGGCTGGTACTGGCTGGGAGTTGGCATGGCGGCATTGCTGTTTCTGTATCAGCAGTGGCTCATTCGCAAACGTGAGCCGGACGCCTGCTTCAAAGCTTTTCTGAATAATAATTATGTGGGAATGGTCGTGTTTGCCGGACTATTCCTGGACTACTTTTAAAAAAAGTTTGCAGTTGACAGTTATCAGTTGGCAGTTAAAAAACAGAAACTGCCAACTCTCTTTTGCTGCAAACTGCCAACTGATGACTGCCAACTTGTTTTTAAGGAGTGAAGTAGTATGAAACTCAAATATGTGCTGATATCCCTGTTATTGACAGTTGCCCTGGCGGCCTCGCCGGTCATGGCAAAAAAGAAAAGCAAAAAACAGGTTGATGCACTGCATACCCTGGCCAGTTTGCCCAAGGCCAGCATGATCATGGAAGAGAATGGCAAGATACTTATCTCCAAACGTGCTGACGTGCCCAGGGTTCCGGCATCGACGATGAAATTGCTAACCGCGCTAGCCGCCATTGAGCGCTGGGGTTTGAAGCATCGTTTTCATACGGATTTCTATGTCGATAAGCGCAAGCGGCTGTGGATCAAAGGGTATGGCGATCCTTTCATGGTCTCGGAAGAGATGGACCTGGTTGTTGCGGCTCTAAAGGCAAAGGGTTTAAACAAGATCAACGGCATCGTGCTCGATGGCAGTTACTATGCGCCGACCCTGGACATCGACGGTCGCTCCCAGACAGACAATCCCTATGACGCGCCGGTCACTGCGCTTGCCGTGAACTTCAATACGGCCGCAATTAAAAAAACCAAAAAGGGCAAGGTGGTGAAGAGTGAAAAGCATACACCCTTGACCCCGATCAGCATTGCTTTGACCAGGGAGAAAATGCGTAAGGCGGGAAACTGGAGAGTCAACCTGGGCACGGAGAAACGCTCGCAGCGTTATTATGGCGAACTCATCCTGGCGAAGTTGAAGTTGCAGGGCGTCAAGGTCAACGGAGAGATAACAACAGGTAAAATCAATCGTCACTGGAAACCGTACTATATCCATGAAAACAGCCGTGACCTGGAAAAAGTGCTGAAGTCGATGCTCTACACCTCCAGCAATTTCATCGCCAACCAGCTCTTTTTGCAACTGGCGGGGAGTGATGCAAACGGCAGGCCGATCACCATGGAGATGGCGAGCCGATCGATGATGAAGTGGACTAAAAATCGTTTTCAATGGAACGACTACAATATTCTGGAAGGATCCGGTCTCTCACGGGGGACCAAGCTGTCAGCACGCCAGATGATGCAGGTAGTGAAGGCTTTCACATCCTACCGTTTCCTGCTCAGAACCTTCAGAAAAGGCAAGGTGATGGCCAAGACCGGTACGCTGAAAGGTGTCAGCTGTTACGCGGGCTTTGTCAATCGCAATGGCAAATGGCAGCCTTTCAGTGTGTTCATCAATCAATCAGTCGGCGGAAATCTGCGTAAGGATGCGGCGCTGCAGATGACCAGCCACAAAAAACTGCCAAGCATTTGTGATGATCCCCGTTGTTAAAAGCAAGGTGTGAGTAACGCGTAGCGAGGACTGAGTAGAAAAGATAGGACTGAGAGATGAAGAGTGAGCTGCATTCGTTGTTCCGAGTACTGAGATTTGGTCGTTGTGTAACTCCTCAATAATCCCGTGCATGTGAGTAAAATGCTATCGCATTTGTATCGTGGTCAGAAGACCACTCCCACATTTGACGCCACATTGAACTGTGGGAGCGGTCTTCTGACCGCGAATTG
>JAYELV010000406.1:0-1438 GCA_034717755.1 Pseudomonadota bacterium
TGCCGGGCGGCGATCCTTCCATTATCGATGCCTCGGTAACCAATCTGATCGAATCCGCAGTGAACAGCGTCTCCGGCATCGAAACCATCCGCTCTTCATCACTGCCCGGCGTCTCTGTCGTCGCCGTACAGTTTGAACTGTCGAAAGATATTGACGTCGCCTTTAACGAGATGCAGGCGAAAATCAACGAGGTGATTCGCCTGCTGCCCAATGAGGCAGAGACGCCTATCGTCAAAAAAGTGGAGATTGGCGGATCCCCTATCATGTGGCTGTCACTGCAGGGGGATCGCACCCTGCAGCAGTTGAATCTCTATGCCAGGAATACCATCAAGAAACGCCTGGAAACGGTCAGCGGCGTGGGCAATGTCGTGATTGCCGGAGAGCGGCAACGCACCATTCGCATCAACCTGGATATCCAGCGCATGGCGGGGCTGGCGATCGCCGTGGATGATGTGATCGGCGCATTTCAACGTGAACACATCAAGCTGCCCGGTGGTTTTGTCGTCAGCGCGGACCGTGAGCAGCTGCTCAAGCTCGATCTTGAATACCACGACCTGCATGCCTTGGAAAACCTCATTGTCACCCATCGTGATCATCTGCCGGTCTATCTGCATGAAATTGCCGATATCGAAGATGGCATGGAGGACTACAGGCGCTTTGCCAGCTTTAATGGAGAAGCTGCTGTTGGACTGGGACTGATCAAAATATCCGGCTCCAACACAGTCGCCATTATCGACGAGGTGAAACGCAGACTCGACAGCGAAATCCTGCCGCAGCTCCCGCCCGGCATGACGCTGGAAATCGTCGTCGATGACGCCGACTTGATCACGGCTATCGTCGAGGGGCTCAAGTCACATCTCTTTGAAGGCACCCTGCTGGCGGCGCTGGTGGTGTGGTTGTTTCTCAAGAGCATGCGCTCCACGCTGATTGTCGCCACCGCGATTCCGGTATCACTGCTGGGGGCGATAGCAGCCATCTACTTTGCTGGTTTTACATTTAATACCATGACTATGCTGGGGCTGCTGCTGCTGATCGGGGTGGTGGTCGATGACGCCATCGTGGTGCTGGAGAACATCTACCGGCATATGGAAGAAGATCCTGATACCCCGCCGGAGACGCATGCGGTCGAGGGAACCAGCCAGGTGATGTTTGCCGTGCTGGCCGCCACCTTCACCCTGGTCGCCCTGTTCGGTGCGGTGGTCTTTATGGAGGGGATCATCGGACGCTTTATCGGATCCTTCGCGGTGGTCGTGGTTTTCGGCGTGCTGGTCTCTCTGTTTGTCTCGGTCACGCTCACCCCCATGTTGTCAGCGAAATACCTGCGCGTCAAAAAGAGTCATGGTGTGATTTACCGTCTGTTGGAATCCATGTTTCAAGCCATGGAACGCCTCTATAAAGCTGCACTCGGATTTGCCGTTCATCAACGTCTGCTGGTCAT
>JAYELV010000407.1:0-6414 GCA_034717755.1 Pseudomonadota bacterium
GCCTCCTCGCAATGACAATATAGTCATCGCTTCGTGGCGATGAAAACCGCCCTCACAGGCGCAGGATGCCCTTCGATAGTTTTGGCTGCATCATCAGCATCAAGAAAATCACGCAGTGATTCAAACTGCATCCAATGCGTGGAGCGCTGCTCCTCTACAGTGGTGGTGGAGATATCCGCAACCCTGACATTCTCAAACCCTGCCCGCTGCATCCACAGCATCAGGGTATCCGCGGAGGGGATAAACCAGACGTTGCGCATTTTAGCATAGCGCCCCGGCGGCAACAGCACCTCTCCGGCGGCGCCCCTGATGACCAAAGTCTCCAGCACCAGCTCTCCACCCGCTCGAAGTGTATTTTTCAACTCCAGCAGGTGATCGATGGGAGAACGGCGATGATAGAAGACCCCCATGGAAAAAACCGTATCGAATGCCAGCAGAGTTGGCGGCAGCTCCTCGATCCCCATTGGCAGCATGTAATGCGGCCACTCGCTGCCGACAAAATGTTGTATAGCCCGAAACTGCATCAGAAAAAGCCGTGTCGGATCGATGCCCACGACCAGTTTGGCGCCCTCCCCCAGCATGCGCCAGCCGTAATAACCGTTACCGCAGCCGACATCCAGTACAGTGCGGCCGTTCAGAGGCGTGACAGCCGCGGCGATACGTTGCCACTTGAGATCAGAGCGCCACTCTGCATCGATAGAGACACCATGCAGTAGAAACGGCCCCTTGCGCCACGGATGAAACTCTTTGAGTAAAGCAGCAAGGGACTCCTGTTGCTGTGGTGGCAGTGGCTCACCACTGACGGTGACTGCAGCGGCGTTAAAATCAACTGCCGTTGCCTGCAGTTGTGGCAACTGCTGCAGCGCCTGTTGCCAGCGCTGAGTATCTCCATGCGCTGTGGTGGAAAGTACGCTTTCGAGTTGCTGCGGCAGCTGTTCCGCCCATGCGCTCATACCCGACTGGCGCAGTGCTTGCAGCAATGCATCTGAATCATGATGGATGGGCTGCCGCTTATCCCCGCTACGACTCATGGTCTGCAGTATCAGGGGACAATGCGGATTTGAACGCGATCATCGATGCAAAGTTAAGGCATTGAAACCAGCAGTAAACGGCCGCAAAGCCGGCATGCTGCAGACGTTGGCGGTGCTGCTCCATGGTCTCCGGCAGCAGTACATTTTCCAGGGCTGTGCGTTTCTGGCTGATCTCCAGTTCACTATAGCCATTCGCCTGCTTGAAGGCATGATGCAGATCGGTAAACAACTGTTGCTGCTGATGATCAAAAGCGAGCTTTTCCGACAGGATCAGGATGCCGCCGGGAAGCATCCCAGCATAGATTTTTTGCAGCAGCTCAAGACGCTCGCCCGGCGGGATAAACTGCAGGGTAAAATTCAGCGCCACCACTGATGCACCTGTGATGTCGATGTCACGGATATCATCACACACAAACTGAACCTCATCTGCATCACTGCAATCAAATGCCTTGCTACAGCTGTCGATCATCGTTTGCGAACTGTCGATGGCGATGATGGTGCAACGCTGTGCCTGCAGATACTGCTGTATAGATGCTGTGGTCGCGCCGAGGGAGCAACCCAGGTCATAAATATTGGAATCATTCCGTGCATACCTGGCTGCGATGACACCGGACATTGCAACCGCAGCCCCGTATCCCGGGACGGAGCGGCGGATCATATCTGCAAACACCGCCGTCACCTTGTTGTCGAATAGAAAACCCTCTATATCAGATTTCAGTTCAGCGTAGACCCGGTCCCTGCCGCTACTCATGATCCTGCCACTCATCTCCGTAATCGAAGGTGAGTTCTTCGCCCCTGCGAATATCAACCCTGGCATAGAGTTCAGCACTCTCGAATTCGGTATTCCCCGGACGGGAGTGATTCAGGTAGCGCAGCAGGTTGCGCCCGCTGATGCCGTATATGTCAGTTTCATCATCCGGATCGAAGATCCACAACACATAGGTGCCGTTGCGCTTCGCCCTGGGACCATGATAGCTGCCGATATAGTCGCCCTTGCTGAAGCCGGCAGAAGCAAACAGCCCGGTGCCATGGATTCCTGATGATTCTGCATACACCAGGTCATGCAGATCACTGTTCTTTGTACGTCGTTTCATCACTCCTCCGCTTGAATACTCTGCGCAGCAACGCTGCGGCCATCGGCCAGAGTATCCCAGCCGACGATGTGCCGATGCGGTTGTGACTCTGCCGCGACCTCCGCCAGCGCAGCGAGGGTCATGAATTCGCCTGACGAGCCACGCCACATGACAATCATTTTTTCCAGCAGCTGCAGATCATCCTCAGCAGCAATGAAACGCCAATGGTGTCCCAGTGGCAGCCTGTTGAGGCTGGCATCATAGATCTCTTCATGGACCTGCCCGGTAGTTACTGCATGAGAGTGAAGTAATTCCTGGACGTCGGGAAGTGTTACCGGGAGTTGCATGCAGCTGGAGTGTTGATTGCCCATGAGTGGATAGAACGGTGTCTTGCCGATTGTATCTGACGCATATCTCATGCCGGACTGCTGTTGCAGCTGCAACAGCAACGGATGCACCTGGAAATTTGTCGCCGCATGAGAGGCGGGATCTTCAGAGAACAGCTCCCGCCAACTCTCGATTCCACGCTTCCATTGCTCGGAAATCCATTGCTGGTGCGCCACGGCGGCCTTCTGCCTCCAGCTGACAGGATCCCATGGCGCCAGGCCAATTTCATGCCCCTGCTCGGGAATCGCATGCAGATTATCAGCGAAGGAGGAGATATGATCCGCGCCGCGCAATCGGCTCAGCCACGGGGCATTGCGATCCGGTCCACAGGAGACAAAAAATGTGGCCTTCAACTCATAACTTGAGAGGATGTCCAGCAGCTGATGCAGGGCATCGCCTGCACCGGCGAGGCTGTCGACCATGACGCTAAGCGTGATTCGCATGGATGCTCAATCGTCAATCTCGCAACTTCCGGCAGTGGAATAGACTGACATAATGAATTTCAGTTCATGCAGTACGGCAAGCCGCTCGGTTTCCAGAAGTCCACCGGTTTCAGGCAACTGGACGCCCTCTTCAAGCAAACGAATATCCTCCCATACGACCCGGCAGCCCTTGAGACAGAGTTTTTCAACGCAGGTTTCAACACGGGTGTTCACAGATCAACTCATGAATCCAAAATTAATAGCCTTTGATTTTTCACCACGAAGCACACGAAGAGCACGAAGAAAAAAGATAATGCCGCATAGGTGTATACAATTTGAAAAAAACTTCGTGGTTATTTCTTGACTGCACATCAGGATCAATGCCCTGCCCCTTTCAACTGATTGACCATGCCTTCGCTGACATCCTTGGCGTCGCCAAAAACCAGCGAGGTATTATCCTGGTAGTAGAGCCGGTTTTCGATGCCGGAATAGCCCGGCCGCATGGAGCGCTTGATGACGAAGACATGATGCGCCTTGCCTGCATCCAGTACCGGCATGCCGTAGATCGGACTCGTCGGATCATCCTTGGCGGCGGGATTGACCACATCATTCGCACCGACGACCAGGACGACATCCGCAGTGGCGAATTCAGGATTGATCTCGTCCATCTCGACCACATTTTCGTAGGGAATATCTGCTTCGGCGAGCAGTACGTTCATGTGCCCCGGCATGCGCCCGGCAACAGGGTGGATGGCAAACTTGACCTCGACGCCCCTTGCCTCGAGCTGCTCCATCAACTCCTTCATTGAATGCTGCGCCTGGGCAACCGCCATGCCGTAGCCCGGAATAATGATAACTTTATTGGCATCCTCCATCCAGTAGATGGCATCCTCGATGGCTGCGGATTTGACGCCCTTTTGTGCGGCATCTGCAGCACCGTCACCTTCAACCGCAGCCGTGCCAAACCCCCCAAATACGACGTTGAAAATTGATCGGTTCATGGCGCGGCACATGATCAGCGAGAGGATGGCGCCGGAAAAACCGACCAGCGCTCCAACGATGATCAGCAGGTTGTTCTGCAGCGTAAAACCTGTCGCTGCAGCTGCCCAGCCGGAATAGGAGTTGAGCATGGAGACAATGACCGGCATGTCGGCGCCGCCAATCGGGATGATCAGGGTAAAACCCAGGATAAAAGCCAGCAGTGTCATGATGACCAGTGACACTGTGCTTTCGGTGAGTGCAAAGTGTACGGCGAAACCGATGGTGACAATGGCCAGCAGTGCATTCAGAAGATGCTGTCCCTTGAATTGAACCGGCCTGCCGGAGATGATGCCCTGCAATTTACCAAAAGCAATCACCGAGCCGGAGAATGTAATCGCGCCAATGATAATGCCTGCCGAGAGTTCACCCATCAGCACGCCGTTGAGCAGGCCGTCAGCCTGCTTGTTGAGAAAGGTGCCAAGAGCAACCAGCACTGCCGCCATACCGACGAAACTGTGCAGTGCGGCAACCAGCTGCGGCATCGCCGTCATCTGGATGCGCATGGCAATCACAGTTCCTATGACGCCGCCAACCGCGACTCCTGCCAGTATAAAACCGTAAGACCTGACTTCAGATCCCATCAGGGTGGCGACAATGGCGATTGCCATACCAGCCATGGCCAGGTAGTTGCCGCGCCGCGCCGAAGCAGGATGGGTGAGCCCCTTGAGAGCAAGAATAAAGAGAATCGCCGAGACCAGGTAGGCGATGGCCTGTGCATTTGCAGATATTTCCATCATCAGGGCCCTATCGCTTTTTCTTGTTAAACATGGCCAGCATCCTGTTTGTTACCAGGAAACCGCCAAAGACGTTGATCGAAGCCAGCAGCACCGCGAAAAAGCCGATGATTTCAGCAGTCGTCCCCACTCCTTCGAGCCCGGTTACCAGCAGCGCGCCGACAATCACAATACCCGATATGGCATTGGTCAGGGCAATCAGCGGCGTGTGCAATGATGGCGTCACTCCCCAGATCACCCAGTAACCGATGAAGCAGGAAAGTACGAATATATAGAGTGCAACCAGTGTTTCAGGCATGGGCTTGTTCTCCGGATCGATATCAGTCAGTCGTGGTAATGAGGGCCGCTTTGGTAATCTCATCTTCATCGAGATCTTTTAGAACAGGACCCTGTTCGCCCTCGTCGACCATGATGCCAAGCAGATTAAAGAGATTGTTGGCATAGAATGCGCTTGCATCAGATGCCATCATCGATGGATAGTTGGTGTGTCCGACCAGAATGACGCCATGTTTCTCGACCACTTTATGCTTTTCGGTCAACGGACAGTTGCCACCGTTGGCTGCCGCCAGATCGATAATCACAGAACCTTCGCGCATGCGCTTTACGACATCCTCCTGGATCAGAACCGGCGCCGGACGACAGGGTATCAATGCCGTGGTGATGATGATGTGCGCTTTGGCAAGCTCGTCTGCAAGCAGTTGCTGCTGCAGCGCCTTCGCCTCATCAGAAAGCTCTTTGGCATAGCCGCCCTCACCGGATCCGCTCTCGCCAATATCGAGCTCGATCGCTTTGGCGCCCAGAGACTCGATCTGCTCTTTGGTTTCCGCACGGATGTCATAGGCATAGACATCACCGCCCAGGCGTCTGGCAGTCGCAATCGCCTGCAGGCCGGCAACGCCGACACCGAGAATAACCACACGCGCCGGCTTGGATGAGCCGGCGGATGTCATCATCATGGGGATAAAACGCTTGTATTGCGCGGCTGCCTCGATCACGGCGCGGTATCCCGCGATGTTGCTCTGGGAAGAGAGCGCATCCATGGATTGCGCACGCGAGATGCGCGGAATCTTCTCCATGGCGATAGGACGGATCCCCTTTGCCAGCATCGCCGGGATCACCTCCTCCACTTCACAGAGCTCAAGATGGCCGATATAGATGGCTCCGTCATGCATGGCGGCAACATCATCGAGATCTGCTTTACGCACCATCATCACGATATCCGCATCCAGCGCCGCTTTGCGCTCAACCAGTTCAACACCGGCTGCACGATATTCGTCATCATGATAGTGCGCAGCTTCCCCCGCACCCTGCTCAAGCAACAACGAGAATCCTTTTCCCGCCAGCTTCTTCGCAACCTCCGGTGTCATTGCAACGCGCTTCTCGCCTGCAACCCTCTCTTTGACAACGCCTATTCTCATGGACACAATTTATCTTTATAGAAAAACATTTTCCATTATTACGCGTGTGGCGACGCGACTCAACCGGAATTTATATGTGATACTATTTTCATTGCAAAAAACGTAAGGAAGTTTTGATTTTTCGCGGGGTTGTCATTGCGAGGAGACTATGCGACGAAGCAATCTCCAGCAATTCGATTCCATAAAAAGAGATTGCCTCGCTGCGCTCGCAATGACGATCAAAACAGAACTTCCGCATCATTTCAATCTCTGCATGCAGACAGCAACATGAACGAGCAACCGCGTCTCCCCAATTTCCCGGTCTCTTT
>JAYELV010000408.1:0-1433 GCA_034717755.1 Pseudomonadota bacterium
AGCGGCCCGAAGGGTAAATTACAGGGATGTAATTTATAATCTCAAGCAGATTGCCGCAGTCGCTTAGGCTCCCTCGCAATGACATCTGTTTATACAGAATGTATTCAATGCATGGAGTTATTGAGAAGTTACATGCCTTCGTACCCTTTGTGTGATTCGTGGTGAGTGTCTCTCTACACGGAGTTGTTGCGGAGGGGGAGACTTCATCCTGTAGCTGACATACAATAACGGACCATTCAATTTTGGAGTTTAACATGACAGCAAGAATAACTGACTCGGGTCTCAAGATCGAGGAGCTGGAAGCGGGGCAGGGTGATGAGGCCGTGGCCATGAAAATGGTGACTGTGCACTATAGCGGATATCTGGAGAATGGCACAAAGTTCGACTCCAGTGTCGATCGCAATGAACCTTTTCGTTTTGGTCTCGGCAAGGGGCAGGTCATTCGTGGTTGGGACGAAGGCGTTGCCGGCATGCTGGTCGGCGGCAAACGCAAGCTCACGATTCCGCCGCAGCTTGGCTATGGCGCCGCCGGCGCCGGTGGCGTGATCCCACCCAATGCCACCCTGATTTTTGATGTGGAACTGATTGCCGTTGATGATTGATCAACTTACATTGCCAGCTGCTGATCAGATCCGGCGCCAGGTCGCCGGGGCGATTGCAGAAGATGTGGGTGACGGTGACCTGACTGCCGCTCTGCTGCCTGATAAGCTTGTGGCTCAGGCGCAGGTGATAGCGCGAGAGTCGGGCGTCATCTGCGGCATCAGCTGGTTTGACGAGGTATTCAAACAGATCGATGCCGATGTGAAGATCCGTTGGCAGGTCGCTGATGGCGACAAGGTGACTGAAAACCAGCAACTCTGCGTGATAGAGGGAAGGGCGCGATCACTGTTGACTGCAGAGCGCACGGCACTCAATTTTTTACAGAGCCTCTCAGGTACGGCAACGCAGACATCACGTTATGTGCAGGCTGTTGCAGGGAGTAATGCCAGGATTCTGGACACCCGCAAAACCATTCCGGGCCTGCGTCTGGCGCAAAAATATGCGGTGCGCTGTGGAGGTGGTCACAACCACCGCATCGGACTGTATGACGCCATCCTCATCAAGGAGAATCATATCCAGGCCGCTGCTTCGATCGAGAGAGTTCTGGAAGATGCAGAGCTCTATTTTCCAGGTGTGGAGACTGAGATCGAAGTCGAGTCTTTGCAGGAACTTCATGAGGCGCTGGATGCCGGCGCTAAACGGGTGCTGTTGGATAACTTTTCAATTGGTGATCTGAATTGCGCCGTTGCGCTAAACCATGGGATCGCCAGGCTGGAGGTGTCCGGCGGCGTCACCATCGAGAGCATCCGGGAGCTTGCCGAGACCGGCGTCGATGACATATCAGTTGGCGCCCTCACTAAACATCTGCATGCTTTTGATCTGTCGATGCTGTT
>JAYELV010000409.1:0-6406 GCA_034717755.1 Pseudomonadota bacterium
TGCGGAAACGCCCTTTTGGCCAGATTTCCCGTCCATTATCGTTAAATAGCGCTGCTATTCGCCTCAAATGCACGAAAAATCTGACTCAAAATGGCGTCCCCTCGCTACGGCCCCTATTCTCGGACAGTCTCCTAGAGAGTGTTGATCTCGAACATGCATTCTCAAAACCGTTTTCAGATACGATTTTCATCAACGGCATCGGCGGCCTGGGATCCCCATTCTGGAAATCGCTCAATAGCGGCTTCTGGTCGATCAGCAGAGAATGCATGATAGAGGATATGCAAACGATCGATGACAACCTGCAGGGGCTGGTTGCAGAGAGCATCCTGTTTTTGATCCAGGCAAATATCGACGCCATGCTGCAGCAGGGAAGAGGATTTCAGCAACTGACCATCACGGGTGGAATTGCTCGTTCCGATGGTTTTTGTCAGCGTCTTGCGGATCTTTCAGGCATGGAAGTCGTGCGCCCGCATATCGTGGAAGCAACGGCCAGGGGAATAGCTTCCGAGGCGGCTGGTGAATATGGTCAATGGAGCAACTCTATTCCGGATAAGTTTTATCCACAGCATGATGTCTTGCTCAACAAGCGCTATCGTACTTTTCTAACATTGATCTGAGAAAATTCGGTGCAATGCGTTTCACTTATTGCACCCTACGGGTCTGTGGAAAAAAGGGTGTATTTCAATCTTCACTATCCTGACTATCAGGCTATAATCCATCGAGTTTTCTCTGATTTGCACTCCGCAAGCCTGACAACTGGAATAACCTGATGCGCGGCCACGGCCAGGATATGACACACACAGATAGTGCAAACGCGCACTTCAGCTGGCGCAGCCTGCAGGCGGTGACCCCGTTTCTGTGGGAGTACCGCGGGCGGGTGCTGCTGTCGCTCGCTTTTCTGATTCTGGCCAAACTCTCTGTTGTCGGCATCCCCCTGATGCTGAAAAAGATCATCGAGCAATTTGAGAACACCCCGCAATTGGTGGTTGCCGTCCCTATCGGCTTGATTGCCGGATATGGGCTGCTGCGTCTGATGGCATCACTCTTCAACGAACTGCGGGATGCCGTTTTTGCGCGGGTAAGATATCACGCCATGCGGCGTCTTTCGACACAGGTGCTGCAGCATCTGCACAGCCTGTCGTTGAATTATCATATGGAACGCCAGACAGGCGCGATCAGTCGCGATCTCGATCGCGGTGCACGTTCCGCCAGCACCATCCTTAACTACATGGTGTTCAGCATCATTCCAACACTGGTCGAGTTTGTGCTCGTTGGCGGTGTATTGCTGAGCCTTTATGATGTCAAATTCACCCTCATCACTTTCGGCGCCATCGCCGCCTATTTCCTCTTTACACTGGCGATCACCGAGTGGCGCATGGAGTTTCGCCACAAGATGAACGAGCTCGACTCCGAAGCCAACAACCTTGCCTTCGACAGCCTCATCAACTACGAGACGGTGAAATATTTCGGCAACGAAGCCGCTGAAATGAAACAGTATGATGATCTGCTTGGTCAGTGGGAGATGTGGGGCGTCAAGACCCAGACATCCATGTCGCTGCTGAATTTCGGCCAGGGAGCGATTATTGCGCTCGGCGTCACCCTGATCATGTGGTATGCCGCCGCCGGTGTTGCTGCTCGCGAGATGGGCATCAGCGACCTGGTGCTGCTGAGCGCGCTGATGATGCAGGTCTTCATGCCGCTGGGCTTTCTCGGCATCGTCTATCGACAAATCAAATATACACTGGTGGATATGCAGCGGCTGTTTGACCTGATGCACAAGCAGCCCGATGTAGAAGATAGCGCTAACGCAACACAATTATCTGTGCAGCAGGGCGTTATTCGCTTCGAACATGTTGATTTCTCCTACCAGCCACAGCGCCAGATCCTTTTTGATCTCTGTTTTGAAGTCAAGGCAGGCTCCAAGGTTGCCGTCGTCGGCCATTCCGGCGCCGGCAAATCAACACTGGCGCGGCTGTTGTATCGTTTTTATGATGTCAATGCAGGAAGGATCACAATTGATGGCCAGGATTTGCGTGAGGTCACCCAGCAGAGCCTGCGCTCCGCCATCGCGATCGTGCCTCAGGACACGGTGTTGTTTAACAACAGCATCTATTACAACATCCACTATGGCCGCTTCGATGCAACCCGCGACGAGGTGGTGGCGGCGTCCCGCATGGCGCATATTCACGATTTTATACAGCAATTGCCCGACGGCTGGGAGACAGTTGTTGGCGAGCGTGGCCTGAAACTCTCGGGTGGTGAAAAGCAGCGTGTCGCCATCGCCCGTGCGATTTTGAAACAACCACGCATCCTGATCTTCGATGAGGCGACCTCATCACTCGACAGCGGCACTGAGCAGATGATTCAGGAGACGCTCACCGAGGTTGCACAAAACCATACCACGCTGGTCATCGCACACCGTCTCTCCACCATTGTCGATGCGGATAGCATCGTGGTAATGGATCGGGGGCGCATCGTCGAGCAGGGCACGCACCAGCAGTTGCTGCAGTTGCATGGAGAGTATCACAGCATGTGGGAGCTGCAGCAGCAGGAAGAGCAGGTGTCTGAGGCATGAAAACCTACCTGGTTGGCGGAGCTGTTCGCGACACATTGCTGAAGCTGCCGGTAAAAGACCGGGACTACGTGGTCGTGGGCGCTACCCGGCAGCAGATGCTGGAGCAGGGGTATCAGCGTGTCGGCAAGGATTTTCCGGTGTTCCTGCATCCGCACACAAAAGAGGAGTACGCGCTTGCACGCACGGAGCGCAAGAGCGGGCATGGCTATACCGGATTTACTTTTGATGCCGAGCCGGATGTCACACTGGAGCAGGATCTGCTGCGCCGTGATCTGACCATCAATGCCATGGCGATGGATTTGGACGCTGACGGTGCATTGATCGACCCCTATGGTGGTGAGCAGGATCTGCGCCAGGGTGTGCTGCGGCATGTCTCTGAAGCATTTCGTGAAGATCCTGTGCGCGTATTGCGTGTGGCGAGATTCGCTGCCTGTTTTGCCGACATGGGCTTCACGATCAGCAGCGGCACCATGGTGCTGATGCGCACCATGGTGGAGCAGGGTGAAGTTGATTATCTTGTGCCTGAGCGCGTGTGGCAGGAGACTGCGCGTGCTCTGGCCGGGCCATCGCCGCAGCGCTTTTTCGAGGTGCTGCGTGAATGCGGCGCACTGGAGGTGCTGTTTCCGGAGATCGCTACTCTGTTCGGTGTTCCCCAGCCAGGCCTGCATCACCCTGAAATCGATACCGGCGTACATACCATGATGGCGCTGCAGCAGGCAGCCAGGCTCAGTGACGATCCTCGCGTGCGCTTTGCCACACTGCTGCATGATCTCGGCAAGGGGAGAACCAGCCCGACCCTATGGCCGCGTCATCATGGTCACGAAGCACGCGGGGGCGCACCGGTCAAAGCACTCTGTCAACGCTTCAGGGTTCCCACTGACTACTGTGAACTGGCGCTTCTGGTGGCACAATACCATGGCCATTTCCGGCGTGTCACAGATGAGCTCAAAGCATCGACCATCGTGTCAACACTGGAAGCTGTGGATGCGTTTCGCCGTCCGCAGCGTTTTGAGCTGTTTCTGCTCGCCTGTGAAGCTGACCTGCGCGGTCGCACAGGAAGGGAGGATGCGCCACTGCCGCATCGTGGTAACTTTCAGCACCTGCACCAGGCAGCAAACAATGTATCGGTGGATGCTATCCGTGCGGATGGCTTCGAGGGAAAAGCAATTCGCGATGAACTGCACCAGCGCCGCGTCAGCGTTGTAAAGTCCCTGCTCAGGGAGATCCGCCAATGAGCAACCAGGCGCATATCAACAGGCAGGTTTTCCACATACTGCGTGACGCCGGAATGGTATGGCCTCTGAGCCTGCTGCTGGCGGGCGTGTTGTTGCTGTGTTTCGCTGTTGTGACTCTGTCGGCTGGAAGTGACGCAAACAGTGGTGTGCTGTTAGCAGCATTGTTCATGATTGCTGCCGGGTTGATGATCAGCGCCTGGCAACTGCACAACAAGCTGCTGAGACCATTGATGGTGCTGCAGGATTCCGTCGCCGGCGTTTCACAGGGCAATCCCGGGGCGATGGTGTCGATGCAGAACGAAGGTGCGCTGTCTTCACTGGTGCGTGATGTCAGAAGCATCAACGAGGAGTTATACGACCTCTACGAGGATATGGATAACCGCGTCGAACGTCAGACACGGCGGCTGGCGCAAAAGACAGCCTCTCTGAAAATTCTCTACGATGTGGCGGCAACCATCAACGAGGCTGCCTCGCTGGATGAACTGCTGCTGCGTTTTCTGCGCATGCTCAAGGAGATGCTCGATGGCCGCGCCGCGACCATCCGCCTGGTCACCCCCGGCGGCAACATGCGCCTGGTTGGAACGATTGGTCTGGACAACACCCTGCTGCATGACAAGGAGATGCTGCCGGTGCAGTTGTGTGTTTGCGGTACAGCCCTCTCGCAGGGAAACATCCTGTGTGAAAATAATCCCGAACGCTGTTCTAAAATCAATGGCCGTAAAATGTTTGGCAGCGATGAGATTGATGTCGTCAGCGTGCCGTTGGAGTATCATGACGATGTGCTGGGCATCTATACTCTCTTTGTTGACTCTGAGGGTGTCTCGGGGCGTGAAGATATCCTTGAGCTGCTGAAAACCATCGGCAGTCACCTGGGAATGGCGGTGGCCAAGCAGCGCTCTGACGAAGAGGCCCGGCGTCTCTCCATTATGGAGGAGCGTACAGCCCTGGCGCATGAGCTGCATGACTCGCTTGCACAGACACTCGCCAGTTTGCGCTTCCAGGGGCGCATGTTATCTGACACCATGCACCAGGAGCAGCCTTCGGAGGCTGCATTCGCCGACCTGGAGAAGATACGCAACGGTCTGAATGAAGCGCATACCGAATTACGCGCCTTGATCGGCAGCTTCAGGGCGCCATCCGCGGAGAGGGGGTTTCTGCCGGCATTGCAGAAGCTGGCGCAGCGATATGAGGAGACCACAGGCATTACTCCATTTGTGCAGCTCAAGTGCGCTAACCTGGAATTGAATCCCAGCGAGGAGATGCAGTTGCTGCGCATTGTGCAGGAGTCTCTGGCCAATATCCGCAAGCATGCAGAGGCCAATACGGTGCGTATTCTGATCAATCTCGACAGCAGCGGCATGACAGTGTTGATCGAGGATGATGGCAGCGGTTTTGAACAGACGCCTTCCGGTAAGCCGGGCGAGCACATCGGTCTGTCGATCATGCAGGAACGCGCGCGTCGCCTGGGCGGCGAGCTCAAAATCGAGAGTGAACCGGGGGAGGGCACCCGCGTAGAACTTGTTTATGTCCCTGAATCGATGAAAAATGATAGCTGATAATGGAAAAAGTAAATGCAAGTACTGTTGATAGATGATCACGCGCTGTTTCGTTATGGTCTGCGCGAACTGCTGGAACGCCGCAATATCGATGTGCTGGAAGCAACCGGTGACTGTGAAGAGGGGATACGTCTGGCGCGTGAACATCAACCCGATGTGGTGCTGCTGGATATGCGTATGCCCGAGATGAGCGGTATCGAAGTCCTCAAACGTCTGCGTGAAGACCATCCTCAGATGCCGGTCACCCTGCTCACCACCAGTCAGGAAGAGCAGGATGTCCTTCATTCACTTCAACATGGCGCCAATGGCTACCTGTTGAAAGATATGGATCCTGATGAATTGATCGATGCGCTGAGAGAGATTGTTGACGGTGGCACAGTCATCTCAAAAGAGTTGACTGCTGTTCTGGCTCGCGCAGCTGTCAGGCAGGATGAAGAGGAGCTTCCTGAGCCTGAAGAGGATCACTTCTCGGAGCTGACGCCGCGAGAGAGGGAGATTCTGTGCCATCTTGCTGAAGGAGAGAGCAACAAGGTGATTGCGCGTGATCTTGGTATTTCAGATGGGACGGTCAAGCTGCACGTCAAGGCCATCCTGCGTAAGCTGGAAGTCCACTCCCGCGTTGAAGCGGCGGTAATGGCGGTCAAACGCAGTGCCTGCGAGCCTGAATGACACTCCTCTCAATCACTTGACTACTACATTCATGCATAAATAACTATCATCAGATATGCGTAACTTCTCAATAACTCCGTGCAGGAAAAACCTGTAGGCCGGATGAGCGGAAGCGAAATCCGGCAACCCAAAGCCGGATGACGGCGCTGGAAGATCCGTATTGAATCAAAGATCGGTGAAAGCGCCTTATCCGGCCTACGATACTGTTAAGTCATATTGTCATTGCGAGCGGAGCGCGGTACTCATTTTGCCTGGAGCAAAGTTGAACGCGCCTTGAGCGGCCCGAAGGGTAAATTACAGGGATGTAATTTATAATCTCAAGCAGATTGCCGCGGTCGCTTAGGCTCCCTCGCAATGACAGCATTCACACG
>JAYELV010000410.1:0-6395 GCA_034717755.1 Pseudomonadota bacterium
TGCACGGAGTTATTGAGAAGTTACTGTATCGACCTGTAAGTGGCTGATTTTGTGGATCCCGGCCTTCGCCGGGATGACGGATTAGATGCTAATCCTACTGTTAGATATTTATGCATCGTTGTACTAGTACAGTGAACAAGTCAATGTGCGGAAACCTGATACGGTGGAGGTTGAGCCCCGGATATAGGCGTCGGAGCTGGTATGTCGCTGCAGAAACAAGTACCTCACATCTCCTTTGTCATTAAATTGTCACTTTAATGCGCGATAATTCTCTGCAATATGAATCTTTTCGCGGCTTGTGATTTGCTGTAGAGGAGTGACATCAGCCAGCGGTGTGTCTGATAACACTGGCAGCAAACGAAAATGCACTCATAGCATGTTGGGGGGTGATGTTGACCCTCGTATCGTTACTCCGGCTTTGGCGTTTGCCGTCTGGTCCGCGTGAAGGACTACATTCGTATCTGTTCCTGAGTATGACGTTAAAAGGCTCAGCAGCTCTCGAGTAAGGGATCCTCGTGTGGGAAAATGTTACTAATTATCAACCTTTTCCCGGTTGACTCTATCAACAGCTGTGTACAAACGCCCTGAGTAATGGCGGTTAAAAGGCTCATCATTTTTTCCTGTTTCCATTCAACAAGCCTCTGTGAGGCAGTATTCAGGTGTCTGAGGTGCAGGCGCAAGCAAGTTTGCACAGCTCCTGAGAGTGTGGACCAGTCATAGAAATTGTCATCAAGCTGAAGCGGGATGATATAAAACATGAACGACAGAATAGATTTTCTTGAAAAACAGATTGCCGCACGCAAAGCCTTTTCCGTTGAGTCGTCGGCCTGGATTGATGAAAATAATGAAAGCCAGGCAGAACTGTTTTTTTCGTCTGCTGATAAAGCATATCTGGATGAACTGGAGCGTGAATTGGCGATGCTAAAAGAGCCTCACAGTCCCGCATAGCAGTTCTTCAGCGGAAGAAGTCTGCAACACTAACCGAGTCCGGCAGTAACAGAGCATTGAGAAACCAAAGCATCATCGCATTCATCATGGCCGGGGGACAGGGATCGCGCCTGCAACCACTGACAAGTGAGCGCTCCAAACCTGCGGTGCCCTTCGGCGCACGTTCCCGTATCGTGGACTTCGTGTTGAGTAATTTCGTCAACTCGGAGATCCATACCATCTATCTGCTGGTGCAATACCGATCGCAATCCCTCATCGAGCATATTCGCAAGGCATGGCGGCTCTCTCCCCTGGTTCCCAGCCAGTTCATTACCGTCGTACCTCCGCAGATGATGGAGGGGGAGCAGTGGTTTCAGGGGACCGCGGACGCCGTGCACCAGAACCTGAACCTGATTGAGAATCACACTCCTGATCTCGTGGCGGTGTTTGGCGCCGACCATATCTATCGCATGGATATACGTCAAATGGTGGACTTCCACAACGCACATGAGGCGGATGTCACCGTTTCGGTGCTGCCGGTGGCGTTGGAAGCGGCAGCTGGCTTTGGGATCATTGCCACCGATGGCGATGGCCGCATCAGCGAGTTCCAGGAGAAGCCTGAACACCCGGCGCCGATGCCAGGGAATCCCGGTCACGCCCTGGCTTCCATGGGAAATTATCTCTTCAAGGCGGAAGTGCTTGTTGAGGCCCTGTTGGAAGCCAAGCGACGCGGTGAGACGGATTTCGGTCACCATATATTGCCCCGCTTGATGAAGAGCCACCGTCTCTACGCCTACAATTTCGGTGACAATGAGGTGCCTGGCATGAAGCCCTATGAGGAGCGGGGGTATTGGCGAGACGTAGGGACCATTGATGCCTATATGGACGCTCACTTTGACGTGATGGGGTTGGAGCCCCGGCTGGACGTGTTCAATACTGATTGGCCTATTTTCTCCAGCAATTACCAGGGCCCGGTGGCTAGGGTCATCAGCGGAGAGATTGAAAATAGCCTGCTTGGGTCTGCGACGCTGATCAACGGCGGTAAGGTGAAAAATACCATAATCCGTCGCGAGGCCGTGGTGGAACCGGGAGCGGAACTGGAAGAGTGCATCATCATGGATTATGTACACATCGGCCGTGGGGCCAAACTGCGGAAGGTGATCGTGGACCGTCATAATTTCATTGAACCCGGTACACGTATCGGTTTTGATCCGCAAGAGGACCGCAAGCGTTATACGGTTACCGACTCCGGTATCGTTGTTGTGCCGCGTGGACGGGTCGGCTATTACGCACGGGACTCTCACAAGAAAGGGCGGGTACGCTATTCTGAATAAGTGAGGGATACTCCTCTCAATTTTTTTGACAAACCCTGAGCACTCTTGCCACTCTTCGTCCGTGATCATTCCAGATTTATTTAGAATTGTGAGCGATGGACAGCATTGCCCTGGCGGCATTTGACAGGGTGCGTTTGTGGTGAATCACGGAGCCCAGCTGGCGTTCTATCTTGAGTTCTGTCTTCAGTTTGTGCAGTTTGCCGTCGATCATGGTGTTTGGCAGCAGTGACCAGCCTAATCCTGTCATGACCAGCATCTTCAGCGTCTCCAGGTAATTTGTCGACAATGTCGTGTCAAGCTTCAATCCCAGTCGCTGCAACTCCTGTTGAAGTATCTGACGCGTGTAGGTTTGCGGGCCGGGAAGGACAGCGGGATATTCTGCCAGTGTTTGCAGCGACACCTGTTGCTGTGATGCAAGTGGATGATCTGCTGCTGTGACAACTTCGAGAAGATCGATCCAGATTGTCTGCACCTCGAGATTCGGCGGTGTTGCGGATGGCAGGGTCACGATGGCAAGTTCCAGCTCCCCCTGTTCGACAGCCTGAAAGGCCTGTTCTGAATCCATGAAACGCAGATCCAGGATAACTTTCGGGTATTGGTTGTGAAAGGCTTTCAGCACCGGCGGCAGGCGATGCAGTCCGATATGGTGACTGGTGCCCATGAGCAATCGCCCGCCGACGCTGGTCGAGAGACTGGAGGCGATACGTTTCATCTCATCAGCTTCCAGCAACAGCCGGCGCGCCCTGGGCAGCAACTCCCCGCCTGTTTCCGTGAGGGTGATGTTTTTGCCAATGCGATCGAAAAGTCTTGCCTGCAGTTCATCTTCGAGTGCGGCAATACGCTTGCTGACGGCGGGTTGGGTCACAAAGAGTAAATCAGCGGCCTTCGAAAAAGAACCCTGGCGGGCAACCTCGACAAATGCCTGGAGTGCGTTGATGTCCATATGGTTATTCTAGTATGGAATGGTTTGGATGAAAAATATGAATTTGAGTAATAGATAAGTGTCGGTTAATCTGGGGATGTTTTAGGTTTTAGGTTTTAAGTTTTAGGTAAAGGATAGTGGTCTTTGTCGATTCTCTCTTAAAACCTAACGCCTAATACCTAACACCTAAAACCTAAAACCCCACTGGATTTCTGCTATGCACCCCAAAACTCTCTATGACAAACTCTGGGATGATCATGTCGTTCGTACTGACGAGGACGGCACGGCGTTGCTCTATATTGATCGTCACCTGGTGCATGAGGTGACTTCACCACAGGCATTCGAAGGGTTGCGTATTGCCGGGCGCAAGCCCCGGCGAGTCGATGCCAATCTGGCAACTCCGGATCATAATGTTCCCACCACGCAGCGTGATCAGGGGATTAGCGATCCTGTGTCGCGTCTGCAGGTGGAGACGCTGGGTGAGAACTGTGTTGATTTCGGCATTACTGAATTCAGCATGGATGACATCCGCCAGGGGATCGTACATGTCATCGGGCCGGAGCAGGGAGCTATATTGCCCGGCATGACGGTCGTCTGCGGTGACTCGCATACTTCGACGCACGGCGCCCTCGGGACACTGGCCTTTGGTATCGGTACCTCTGAAGTCGAGCATGTGCTTGCAACCCAGTGCCTGATTCAGAAAAAATCAAAATCGATGCTGGTCGAGGTCGATGGCAAGACTGCAGCAGGGGTGACGGCGAAAGATATCATTCTTGCCATTATCGGCGAGATCGGCACGGCCGGGGGCACCGGCTATGCGATTGAGTTTGCCGGTGAGGCGATCCGCGATCTCTCTGTCGAGGGCCGCATGACGCTGTGTAACATGGCGATCGAGGCTGGAGCTCGTGCAGGTTTCATTGCTGTTGACGACAAGAGTATCGATTATGTCAAGGGCCGCCCCTATGCTCCTGCTGAAGAGCAATGGCAGCAGGCTGTTGATTACTGGAAAACACTGCACAGTGATGAGGGCGCGGAATTTGACAAGGTTGTCAGCATCGATGCAGCTGCTCTCGTTCCCCAGGTGAGCTGGGGAACTTCGCCGGAGATGGTGGTTGGCGTCGATGCCAGGGTGCCGGATCCGGATACAATCGATGATGCTGTCCAAGCTGAAGGCATGCGCCGCGCACTCGACTATATGGGGCTCGAAGCGAATACGCCGATCACTGAAATTGCGCTCGACAAGGTCTTTATCGGCTCCTGCACCAACTCCCGTATCGAGGATTTGCGGGCGGCTGCGGCTGTTGTCAAAGGCCACAGCGTTGCTGACACGATCAGCCTCGCCATGGTGGTCCCGGGTTCCGGCCTGGTAAAACAGCAGGCGGAAGAGGAGGGACTCGATGCCATCTTTATTGCTGCGGGTTTTGAGTGGCGCGATCCGGGTTGCTCCATGTGCCTGGCGATGAACGCCGACCGTCTCGAAGCGGGAGAGCGCTGCGCCTCGACTTCGAACCGCAACTTTGAGGGCCGCCAGGGGCAGGGCGGGCGCACCCATCTCGTGAGTCCTGCAATGGCTGCCGCTGCCGCCATACACGGTCATTTTGTTGATATCAGGGAGTTATGATTATGGAAAAATTCACACCTTTTGCCGGCGCTGTGTGTCCGCTGGATCGCGCCAACGTCGATACCGACGCCATTATTCCGAAACAGTTTTTGAAATCGATCAAACGCAGTGGTTTCGGCCCCAATCTGTTTGACGAGTGGCGCTATCTCGATCATGGCGAACCGGGGATGGATAACAGCAAGCGCCAGTTGAACCCGGACTTCGTGCTCAACGATCCACGCTACCAGGGAGCATCGATACTGCTTGCGCGGGAAAATTTCGGCTGTGGTTCATCACGCGAGCATGCCCCCTGGGCCCTTGCCGATTACGGCTTTCGCGTCATCATTGCTCCAGGTTATGCAGATATCTTTTATAATAACTGTTTCAAGAACAGCATCCTGCCGATCGTGCTCGATGCGGAAGTCGTCGATGGCCTCTTCAACATGGCTGCTGGCGACACTGCGCTGCATATTGATGTCGACCTCGATCAGCAGCAGCTGCGTGTTGGTGATGAAGTGATCGGCTTTGAGGTTGATCCTTTTCGCAAACACTGTTTGCTGGAAGGGCTGGATGATATCGGTTTGACACTGCAGCATGTCGACGCAATCGATGCCTACGAGGAGAGGCGCAGGCAGCAGGCTCCATGGTTGTTTGCTTAAATCTCTTTTTATCCACAGATGCACACAGATAAACACAGATATTATTTTATTGGCATCAATACGCCGCAGATATTGATGCGCCTCGTGCCTCGGCACATCCTATGACTCGATCCTCAAGTTTTTCAAAAAGTAATATTTTGATAACCCCGTGCAGGCAAGATGCTGCGTTGAGGCGAACGAAAAACCTGTAGGCCGGATGAGCGGAAGCGAAATCCGGCAACCCAAAGCCGGATGACGGCGCTGGAAGATCCGTATTGAATCAAAGGTCGGTGAAAGCGCCTTATCCGGCCTACGATGCTGTTAAGTCATATTGTCATTGCGAGCGGAGCGCGGTAATCTCAAGCAGATTGCCGCGGTCGCTTAGGCTCCCTCGCAATGACAGGATTCACACGGGGTTATTGAGAAATTACTAACTTGAACATCGAGTATAAAGGATCGGATGCAGGGGGATTACTAAGATAGTATTTTATCTGTGTTCATCTGTGTGCATCTGTGGAAAAAAACAAACAAGGTAATTTAAATGAGTAAAAAACTATTGATTCTTCCCGGTGACGGCATTGGTCCGGAGATCGTGACCGAGGCCGTTAAGGTTCTCGCAACCCTGCGCGATGATCATGCGCTTGATATTACGATGGACGAAGCGCTGGTCGGAGGGGCAGCCATCGATGCGACAGGTCATCCGCTGCCTGATGCGACCCTGGAGCTGGCGAAGGAGTGCGATGCGATCCTGCTGGGCGCTGTCGGCGGTACCCAATGGGAGGGTCTGGATATCTCGATTCGCCCTGAGAAGGGGCTGCTGGGCTTGCGCGCCGGACTCAACCTGTTCGCCAATCTGCGTCCCGCGATTCTCTATCCGCAGCTTGCCGATGCATCCTCATTGAAGCCCGAGATCGTTTCCGGCCTCGATATCATGATCGTGCGGGAACTCACCGGCGGCATCTATTTTGGCGAAC